>JBBQRC010000241.1:0-7348 GCA_038215215.1 Pirellulales bacterium | reverse complement strand
CTCGATCTGATCGATTTTCTGGCGGCTCAAAATCGGTTTGTCGTCCGCGAAGGTGGTTGGATTGAGACGGGATTGGCTGATGGTCCACTGCGCAAACACGGTGAGTTCGAGGAGATCTCGCGCGACGCAGAGCTGCAATTGGGACTAAATTTTGAGCCCCAGTGGACCCAGTACGCGAATCTGGTCTTAAGTCCGGCGGATTCCAAGAATCGTGAGTTCGCCTTCCATTCACCCAATAGTGGATCGCCAGACCCAGCCATCGGTATTCGCTTGAAGGCACCAGCCGAAATTCGCCACATTGACATCCAAAACCGCACGAATGAGCAGTTTTACGATCGCGCTAAGGATCTGGCAGTCTGGACATCTGATGATGGTACGAATTGGAAGCAAGTCTGGAAAGCGAAAAAAGCCGAGGCCAATTGGTCCATCGATTTGCCTGCTGGTACCACGGGACGCTATTTGAAGATCGGCTTGGATGGCAAAGGTATTTTGCATCTCAATCAGATCGTCGTATACGGCAAGCGACAGTTCTAGGGAGTGGCTCGAAGCGTCAGTTGGCAGGATGCTTGAGTATTTTGAGCACTTCGTCGTGCGTGATGGCATTGCTGCCGACGCCATCGCCGCCGAACACGGTCGCTGCACCAGTCCAACTGGTGAAGCGTCCCCCCGCTTCTTCGACAACAGGTTGCACCGCCGCCAAATCCCATGGGTTGGCGATGGGATCGACCATCACTTCGGCGCGGCCCGTCGCCACCAGAAGATAGCCGTAACCATCGCCCCATGTGCGAGTAATGTACGACTGTTTTTCGAGTTGCTGATAACTGTCTGCAGCCCCACGTTTAATGAATGAATCGAGCTGAGTGGTCACGAATAGACCATCGGCCAGAGGACGTGACGAAACGCGACAACGCGTTGGCTGATTTCCTTTAGTCGCGTACCAAGCTCCATGGCCACGTGCCGCGAAGACAATTTCATCGAGCGCAGGGATATAGATGACGCCCCCTAAACATTCGCGTTCGCGGACGATGCCAATTAAAGTCGAATACAGCGGTACACCGGAGATAAAGCTCTTCGTGCCGTCGATGGGATCGATTATCCATTGGTATGCCGAGGTCCCAACTTGGCTACCAAACTCTTCCCCGAGGATCGCATCGGCGGGGAACCGCTGGCTGAGTTGGGCACGAATCAGTTGCTCTGCTTCCTTGTCAGCGACGGTAACTGGTGAGTCATCGCCCTTGCGTTCCACTCCTACGCTGGGCGATTGAAAATACTTTAACGTAGATTGGCCGCCGTGAATGGCTAGTTCTACCGCACAAGCCAAGCGACCTTCGAGACACAATGCAAGTTCAGTTGGCAGTTGCAAAGACATGAGGCAATACCCTAATGAGTGGTTGGCTGGAACTTACAGAATCAAAGCCGCCAGAGAAAAATAGAACAACAGTGTCATGACGTCCGCTAATCCCAGTGTGATGGGCCCAGCGGCGATGCGGGGATCGAGCCGCAATGCATGGAGGAGTGTCGGTACGCTCAATCCAAATAGGCAGGCGGATACCAATGACAGCAAAATCCCACCCGCTACGACCATGGCTGGAAAAAATTCGCCTCGCAATCCCCACACAATCAAGCCAACCACGCTGCCGCAGCCGAGGCCTAATAAACCGGCCGTTAGCGCTTCATTTTTCAAGGCTGCGAAATACCATTTGCGGGTCGGTCGATTCACCCTAAGTGCTTGGATGGAAACGGTCATCGACTGAATGCTGACGCTCTCTCCCAGCCCTAGCACTAAGGTCATAAAAAACGCAAGCACTAGACTTTTTGCTAGCGTTAGTTCAAAACGACTGGTCAGCAGCGCGCAAAATGTACCGCTGATGATGGTGGCTAGCAACCAGGGAAAACGAACTCGAAACGCTTTGAAGGGTGAAGCATCACGAACTTGTGCGATGCGAAAGCCCAACGCTTCAAAGAGTGCATCGGATTGCTCGCGCTCAGCCAGATCGAGCAATTCGTCGGTGAATACGTGCACGTCGGCGATTCCCATCACGTGCCGTTCCTCGTTCACCACGGGAAATGCCAGCAAGCGGTGCAGTACAAAAAATTCACAAGCTTCCAGTACCGTGGCAGATTGCGGAATAACAATCACTGAGGCCACCATAATCTCTGCTAGCTGTTTGTCGAGCTGCGCCGTGAGCAGGCGGCGCGTGGGTACCACTCCCACCAGTCGCTGTTGATTGTCGACAACGTAGAAATAAATAATCTGCTCGCCCAACCCCTGCTCACGAATCACCGCGAGCGCTTCGCCGACCGTCAAATCGACAGCCAATGACGCAAAGTCATGGTGTAGATGGTCAGTGATAGCATTATCCAAACCAATGGTTCGCAGCGCAGCGGCCAAATCAAATTCCTTCAAAGCACCAGGGCGTCGACAGCGGGCAAGATTGGAGCAGCCTAAATTCAAGCGGCTTTTTTTGGTAGGCCGGTTGTCGCATTCAAGTGAGTCGTTTCTGGTGAGGAACATCGAGTCGCGACGTGCCGACAATCTCAATGAGCGTTAGTCCTACCTATTTTGGAGCTGCAGGGCGAAAGCACCGCTTAGGTCTCTTGGCAATTCATCTTGTGATAAAACGCCAAAATAACTTAAGATCCGCGACCAACATGCAACTGCGGCATGACAGGCGTTCGCTGCCCGCTGCGAACAAAACGGATTTTAGAGAGCATCCGCCACGCAAAAAACCAGTTGAGCTCATCGCGGTGCGCGGTACTCGAATGTGTTGGCAGGTGTAACTGCGACATCTACAGGAGGAACCGAAAGATGGCATTCACATCCACAAACATGGCTCGTTATCGAAAACTTGGGTGGCTGGGGCTCACTGCGGCCCTGTGTTGCACACCACTGTCTGAGGCTGCACATGGACAACAGAAGCCAGACAAAACAACCGCTGCGCCGGCAACGCCACCATCACCGCTGGACAAAGTTCCCAAGGTAGTCGCCGTCGTCAACGGTCAAACCATCACGCGAGACAAGCTCGCCCAAGAATGCCTGCGTCGATTCGGTCCAATCGTACTCGATAATCTGCTGAACAAATACCTAATTCTGCAGGCTTGCAAGGCTCAAGGGGTCACGATTACGCAGGCCGACGTCAACAACGAAATTACGCGGATGTCGAACAAGTTTGGTCTCAATACCAAACTCTTCCTGGAGGCGATCCAGCAAGAACGCGGCATTACGCCTGAGCAGTATTCGACGGAAATCGTTTGGCCGATGCTGGCCTTGCGGGCTCTGGCAGCGGACAAGATTCAGGTCGCGCCGCAGGAAATTGAAGCGATAATGCAAAGTGAGTTTGGACCTAAAGTACAGGTTCGTATGATCGCGGTCAGCCAAGCGGAAAAGGCGAAAGAGCTGCATGCAGCAGCTGCTGCAGCCCCCGAAACTTTCCGTCGCTTGGCAAAAGAGCAAAGCGAAGATGCGGCCAGCGCCAGCGTCGAGGGTCTGCTGCCGCCGATCCGCCGCAATAGTGGTGACGATCAACTGGAAAAGATTGCCTTTCAGCTTCAGCCCAACCAAGTCTCCCCCATTTTTCAGATCGGCGAGATGCACATCATGCTGCAGTGTGTCCGACAGCTGCCAGCGACCCCGCCCAACCCTCAAATGCTCCCGGCGATCCAACAGCGGATCGCAGATCAACTACGTGACCAACGTCTTGGTGAAGCGGCCAATCAGATTTTCGAATCGCTACAAAAGAGTAGCGAATTGACCACGGTATTTGGCAAGAAGGAGTTCGAAGCCCAGTATCCGGGGGTCGCTGCCTTCTTGAACAAAGAGGCCATTCCGATGGACCAGTTGGCTGCGGAATGCATCGCGCGACATGGTCGCGAGATTCTCAAGGGGGAGATCAATCGTGCGCTCCTGTCCGCGGCGCTAAAGAGCAACAATAAGCAGGTAGAACAAGCCGACATCGATGCCGAAGTCTCGCGAGCTGCCGATTCGATGGGATATATGAAACCTGACGGAACTCCAGATGTCGACGCTTGGCTCAAGAGCATTCTCGAGGAAGAAAGCTCCACCCTCGACCTGTACGTTCAAGATGCGGTTTGGCCAAGCGTCGCGCTCAAGAAGCTGGTGCAAGATTCCGTGCAGATTTCAGAAGAGGATTTGCAAAAAGGCTTTGATGCAAACTTCGGGCCGCGGGCTGAAGTGCTGGCGATTGTGATGAGCAACCAGCGCACGGCCGAAGAAGTTTGGCAACAGGCTCGCAAAGGTTTGACTGAACAATCCTTTGGTGAATTGGCTGCCAAGTATTCAGTAGAGCCAGTATCGCGCAGCAACTACGGTAAAGTGCCCCCTATTCGCCATCACACTGGTCAGCCCACGCTGGAGAAGGCCGCGTTCGAACTGCGGCAGGGAGAAATCTCGGGCGTGATTGCTCTAAAGGATCAATACGTCGTGCTCTACAAGCAGGGCGAGACCACGCCGGTGGTCAAGGATTTTCAGGCGGTTCGACCAGAACTAGTGAAGGAATTGCTTGAAAAGAAACTGCGAGCTGCCATGCAGAAGCAGCTCGACACGATGCTGGTTGCTGCTCAAATCGACAATTTCTTGGAACAGACGACGCAAGCTGGAGCGGTTAATCCGGCGCTCGCACCAGCCGCCACCGCGCTGGCTCCCTCAGCACCTGTCATCAAGCGATAACGCCATGGACTCTGCAGCCTTGAGACAGCTCCAATCGCCACTAAAGCAAAAGTATCGTGACGATCCGTTAACAGCGATCGTTACGATGAATGCTGCTGGTGTATTGCAACCGTCACAACTCGTTTGCCAAGTCGAAACGGCGCTCGGGCAAGTCGACGCGGGCTTGCATGCTGCTGCCGGCGGAAGCGGGCTGCTGGCCTGCTCGGGCGATATGTTGCTGCAGGCCCTGGTGGCTTGCAGCGGCGTGACGCTGGCTACTGTGGCCACGGCCATGGGCATAGAACTCCAGTCCGCCCGCGTCCTGACAACGGCCGAGATGGATTTTCGTGGTACGCTGGGAATCGAAAAGAGTGTGCCCGTCGGGCTTACCTCAGTTTCGCTTCAGTTCATAATTGATTCTTCCGCGGACGACGCACAGCTCACGAAACTCATCGAACTATGCGAGCGCTACTGCGTGGTTTGGCAATCCCTCGCGCCCTCCATTCACAAGGCGACTAGTTGGCAACGCCTAATGTGATATTTGTCGCTCGACTTCGCCCATGATCAACTGTTCAATTTCAGGTGCCCAGATCGTCGGCTGGCCGTAATAGACCATTGCGCCACCACCCTCATATCCACCTTCCGCGAGGACGCGACGTGAGGGAATGTAAGCCATGACATCGTTGGCATAGGCCGTTACCCAAGTCGCACGTTTCGCCGTCGGCAGCGCTTTAATGCTTAGCGCATAATCCACGACCACTTCGCCACCGAGTGCCACCCAGTCAACCGAGTCCCCCAATCGCCACGAGGCAATCGGATAATCATAGGTGGCAGGGAGTGAGTCGCCCGCGTTGAGTCGCTGTAGCCACGCTTGAGCGCGCGCACTGGTGTAAGGATTATCTGACTGTCGATCGTTCTCGAGTTGCTCGCGCGTGGGTAATTCGCCAAACGGTACGGGAACCAATTTAAACTCGGTCTTCAGTGTGGCGTCGATCGAAGGTAGTTGACCGTTGATCGTCGAGCGTACGGCAGCGGCCAGTCGCTGACCATACTGCTGCGCCAACTCGACGGCGCGGCGTGGGATGGGGTTCTGATCGCCGCCGCAGCCTGCCCAGAACATCGCTTGGCAACCGGGCAACTGCTCTTCGAGATCCGCTTGGGCGAACCCGGCGTAATCACCGCTCCAATCCATACCACTCAGTGTGGTGCAATGGCAGGCATAACCGAAGATGACTGAGTAAGGCTGGCCAGCCCGGCTGATCAATAAGACGGGCACACTATGGTCGGTTGGTCCTACCAACTGATTCGCGGCGCGTCGTTCCGGTACCGCTGGCTCAGGATTGGCACGGCGATTTACGGCAAAACTCTCGCTGCCAGCGCCATAACTCAGTTGACTGGGCTGCAGAGCTTGCTCGGCCTGTTTGACGCTGGCCACAATTTTTTCCACCAGCAGATTTGCATAAGCATCCACCAGTTGACGATCGGCTTCACCAAACAACATGTAATGCATGGGACGCAAGTTGCCGGCCACAACGGGTCCACTATGTGTGTGAGAGGTGGCCAGCATGACTTGTTCACGCTGAAGTCCACAGGCCTGTTGCAGTTGCTCACAAACGCGGGCAGCCAACACCGAGTCGATACCACACACATCGAGTGTGACCAAAACGCAGCGTTTGCCCTGCGCATCCTCGAGCATTAGCGACTTCGCCCAAAGCTCCTGCAACTTGCCCGTGGCATGCGCTGCGCCGCGCGCAGCATAACCGGCCATCGGCATGGGCTCTGCTGGCGTGATGCACTGTCGACCGACGCCCGCTTTCCATGAGTCAATGGCTAAGCATGGCGTGGCAATAAACCAGAGACACAGGCAGAGTATTCTGAACATAGGGTGGCTCACTGTTGCAAAGAAATGTGTCGAGGATTCGAGGAGGAGAGAGGTAAGTTCGACTTTCGCAGTTTTTGGAGTGCGGTGATTCATCACCGCTTTGGCTTTCCCTCAACGTCCAGAACCGCTTGGCTGTATTCGCTCTAGGTCGTGACCACTGGGGTGTCACAAAATTCACACACGGGTGCTGCACATGCTTGAAAATGAAAGCTGCGACGAGTCGCAGCAGTCCAAAAAACTGCGAAACTGGAAGTAAGCAGGGTCAATACAGGAGTTATTCTAACGCACATCCGATCCCACAAACGGCCACAGTCCCCCAAACGGCCCACAAACGCCAGTTGTTACCGCCCCTGCTTGGATCTTGCTAGTTGGTTAAAGGGCTGCGCCGGGGGCGGACGTGTGCTTGTGGTTTGAGTACAAGTTTCCGGTTGATTTCGACGGATTGCTTTCGCAACTCCGCGTAACCCCGGGTGATTAAACAATTCACGCGTCGACTGAGCAGGTGAGATTCCAAGTCCCACACAGCTCCAACGAGGTCGCAACAAGTCTGACCTCCGCAAAGCGTCCACCCCGTCGGCCATCCCCTGGAGCAACAATGTGGTAAATCGCATTCGAGTACTCCGCGCGAGACATACGAGGCATTTCGCGATCTCCAACGGGTCATGAAAAGCATCACATTACCCAGCTGAAAACCGAATATCAAGTCTGACCCCGAGCGAAGCGCTGCCCCCCCGCAAAGTTTTGCGATTCCCTACTAAGACTCGTCGTGACTTTATTGGCAGAAACTTTCGGCATTGGTT
>JBBQRC010000240.1:0-7351 GCA_038215215.1 Pirellulales bacterium | reverse complement strand
CGATTTTTAGTCAGGGATCGATCCAGCGGACGCAACCTCTTTACTGGCGCAATCATTTGGCGCCAGAACAATATCGTGTGGCCCTTCGCGATGGGGATTGGAAGATCGTCGGCGCGGATGATCTGAGCACGTTCGAGCTCTACAACTTGAGAGAAGACTGGCAAGAATCGGAAGATCTGGCCGCTAAGTATCCCGCCAAATTCGAAGAGTTGAAAACACGACTGATTGCGCACGACGCAGCCGTGCTTGCAGATGGTCCCGATTGGTGGAAGGACGAAGCCCCCGCCCAAGCCAAGCCCAAGAAAAAGCGCGCCGCCGCAGTCAAAGACGCCCCCAAGCAACCGAGTAGAGCCAAGGTAGACGACGCTAAGGAAGTCAGTGCTAAGAAAGAGAGTGCTAAGTTAGACCTGCCAGGAGCGAAGGCCGAAGTCTACAAGACGGCGTCCGACGACGACTTATACCTCTACATATTCAATCCCGAGGGGCATGACCCACAGCGCGACAAGCGTCCGGCAATAGTGTTCTTTTTTGGCGGCGGCTGGACGGGTGGCTCACCCACTCAGTTTGAACAGCACGCACGTTATCTGGCCAGTCGCGGCATGGTCGCCGCCGTCGCCGATTACCGCGTCAAAAGTCGTCAACAAACGACACCCAAAGAGTGCGTGGCGGATGGCAAGTCAGCCGTGAGGTACCTGCGGACTCATGCTGCTCGTCTGGGGATCGATCCCAACCGCATCGCCGCGGGCGGTGGTTCAGCCGGCGGTCACGTGGCGGCCGCCACCGGCACCTTGCCTGATCTGGATGACCCGGCGGACGATCACAGCATTTCCTCGCGACCCGATGCACTCATCTTGTTCAATCCGGTTTACGACAACGGCCCCGAAGGGGGCTGGGGACACGCAGTGGTGAAAGAGTACTGGCAAGCGATTTCTCCGGCACATCATATCGACGCCAAGTGTCCGCCGGCGATCGTGTTTCTCGGAGAAAAGGATGCGCTCATACCCGTGGCCACGGCCAAACGCTTTCAGCGGCAGATGGTGGCTGCAGGAGTGCCGTCCGAATTGCATCTCTACGCCGATCAAACGCACGGATTTTTTAATGAGAACAAAGGCGGCACCGAGATCTTTGTGGATACGCTACGAAAAATGGATCACTTCCTGGTGGAGCGCGGATTTTTGATTGGCACCCCTAGTGAAGACCAAATAATGGCTGCTTCGAAGAAAGATGGCAGGTGACAGTGATCCGCTATCAGTACACACCATACTGCAGCATGCTCTGGCTGCTCTTCCTGCAGTTCACCCTGCCGGTCCAGACGAACAACGCGCTCGCTGCCGATGCGATCGTGCCGGAACGTATTCCCCAACGACCTAACATCGTCTATATCCTGGCGGATGATTTGGGTTACGGAGATCTACAGGGACTCAATCCCACGCGTGGCAAGATCGCCACACCCCAGCTTGATCGGCTCGCATCGCAAGGGATGCAATTCAGCGACGCGCACAGCGGTTCTTCGGTCTGCACTCCCACTCGCTACGGTTTGCTAACCGGGCGCTACGCATGGCGAACGCGTTTACAACGCGGAGTGCTCGACGGTACCGACGATCCTCCGCTCATCGCCGCCGATCGCCTGACCGTCGCGACTTTCTTAAAGCAGCATGGCTATGCAACAGCCGCAATTGGTAAATGGCATCTGGGCTTTGATTCCTCCAAGCCTGAAGTTGATCAGAACGCGGGCGCGAACAAGAAAAAAACTGCTCCGGGAAAGATGGGTGAAGCAGGCTTACCGGTTGGTTCGCGCATTATCGAGGGCCCCATCACGCGCGGGTTCGATACCTTCTGGGGCTGCTCTAACGCGCGGACCATGTCGGGACTGATCGAAAATGATCGAGTCATCGAGAAAATCGAACCGATCACAATGCTGCCGCGGCTTTGCGAGCGGGCTGTGTCCTACATCGACCAGCACAGCGCCGACGCGCAATCAGGTCAGCCGTTTTTCCTTTACATTCCGCTAACGTCACCACACACTCCCATTCTGCCAAGTCCCGCCTGGCAAGGCAAAAGTGGACTAGGGAGCTACGGTGACTTTGTCATGCAAACCGACGCCGTCGTTGGCGAAATCCTGGCCGCCATCGATCGGGCCGGCATCGCAGATAACACGCTAGTGATCTTTACGGCCGACAATGGTTGTTCTCCAGCGGCCGGGACACCCAAACTGGAGCAACAAGGTCATTTCGCCAGCGGCCCGTTTCGCGGTTACAAAGCGGACATTTGGGAAGGTGGCCATCGTGTTCCCTTTCTAGCGCGCTGGCCTGGGAAGATTCAAGCCAATTCACACAGTTCACAAACCATTTGCCATGTCGATTTGATGGCTACATGCGCCGAGATCTTAGGTGAGCCACTGCCGGAGTCCGCGGCTGTGGATAGTGTCAGTATACTGCCTGCGTTACTCGGGACCGACACGCGGCCGTTGCGGGAAGCAGTAGTGCATCATTCCATCGACGGGAAATTTGCCATTCGTCAGGGTCCATGGAAACTCGAACTCTGTGCCGGATCGGGTGGTTGGGCAAGCCCTAAAGATGGGGCCGCTACCTCGCAAGGATTACCCGCTGTACAACTTTACGATGTTAGCCATGATGTGGGGGAATCCCACAATGTACAAGCCGATTACCCGGAGATCGTGACGCGGCTCACCCAACTACTCGAGCGCTATGTCGCCGAGGGCCGCAGCACACCAGGTCCCCCACAAACCAACGATGTCGAAATCAATTGGCGCGAACGTAGCAAGTAAGCTCCCGTTTGGACTGAATAGCTCTATTCGAATCAGCGATCAAAAACTTGTCCACGGTTTCCATCCGTTACCACTCATCCGTTACCAATAACGGTACCATTATAGGTGCCGAACGAGTCAGCAATTTGACAAGGAAGCTCGTTGATACTTACAGATTGTGCTGCAAAGCCTGACAGGAGCAGACCATCATTAAACGCCAACTGTCAACCTTCGCCGCCCTCCCTGCGTTCACGCTACTGGGGCTTTGTGCCTGGACGTGGTTCGCCTCGATCGCTCCATTTGCAACGGCTCAGGGGGCCGCGACGGCCGACGCGTTAGGACAACCGCTCAGTGAAAATGTCCGTCGACTGATCGACGCTTACGAACTGTTTGGCCGTCCGCTCGAACAAGCTGTCATTAACGCGTTGCAAATCGCCATGAAAGCGGAAGATTCGGCCGGCCTTCAGTCCATCTTGGACGACAGCCTGCTATGTGTGCTGACCATCAATCCAGAGTCGCGTGTCAAGGTCACGCGTGGCAACCAACCTGCCATCATTCAGCAAGCTGGATTTACTCCATGCCTAGTCAAGATCGTGAATCAAGGAGCGATCAAATCTGAGTTGCGGGTCACGAGTCCGCAAGCTGGAGCACCCTTTGCGGGTGTCGCTCCCCTGAGCATGCAACGCCAGGAACAACTGCGATTGCTCGATAATCAGCAGCCTGTGGACGGACCGCGTCGCTTCTTGCAAATCGACGTCGCTTCTCAACCTCCCTTAACAAGTCATTTAAGCGGAGTGGCCGTCGAATATGCCGTGGTCTTGATCTACAGTAGTCTCGCTGGCGAATTCGAAGCGACACTCGAGTTCAGTGTTGGACAGGGAACCCAGGACTTAGGATTTCGATCTGAATTGCCGGTGGTACTAACGGCACGGCCAGCCATTCCAGTGCCGCTTTCGATCCATGACACCGACGGTCATCCTAGTTATGCAAAGTTAGTTTTTCGGGATCAATTGGGAGCCGTCTATCCCCCTCAATCGCGACGACTCGCCCCAGACCTATTTTTCCAAAAGCAGATTTATCGCCGTGACGGTGAAGTTGTGCTATTACCACCGGGCGAATTCACTCTCGAATCGTCGCGTGGGCCTGAATATCGCGTGCAAAGGCAAACCGTGCGCGTCCCTCTTGGTGAACCAACACCGATTAAGGTTGACCTTGTACGTTGGGTTAATCCCATGGAGGCGGGCTATTGGTGCGGCGATCATCATATCCACGGCGCTGGTTGCGCGCATTACACGAGTCCCAGCGAAGGGGTGACACCTCAGGATATGTTTCGCCAAGTTGCGGGCGAAGGGCTTAACGTTGGCTGCATTCTGACGTGGGGGCCCTGTTTTGAGTTTCAGCGTCAGTTCTTTAATGCCGCGATCAGCGATGTTAGCGAGGCGAAAACGCTGCTGAAATACGATCTTGAAATCAGCGGTTTCGGATCGCAAGCACTTGGGCACGTCTGTTTACTCAATTTGCGAAACCAGACGTATCCGGGATCCGACGGCACAAAGACGCAGGGGTGGCCCTCGTGGACGACTCCGGTTTTGACATGGGCCAAAGCACAAGGGGCGGTAACTGGCTTTGCACATTCGGCCAGTGGCCTGCAGATCCATGGAGAGGCGGCTGCGACTCGATTATTGAATCAGCATGACGTCGATCGCAGTGGCCAACTCTCGCGTGTCGAGAGTCACGAGTCACTGTTGCCGCAATCGTTTAACCAAATCGACGGCGATCAGGACCAGCACCTGACGCTGACGGAATTGCAGATCAGTATTGATCGCGTGGCGGATGAACTTCCGAACCTCGCCGTGCCCGAGATGAACAGCGTCGGTGCCATGGAGTTACCCGTCGCAGTGGTTGCGGGGGTGTGTGACTTTATCAGTGCCATGGACACGGCACGCGTTGCGGAATGGAACATGTGGTATCACCTGCTCAATTGCGGCTTCCCGCTCAAAGTCAGTGGCGAAACCGACTTTCCGTGCATGAGCAGCACGGCGGTCGGACAGGGAAGGACCTACGTGCATTTGGGGGCACTGGAACAGCTCGATTTTGGTGATTGGTGCCAGGGGCTGGCGGCGGGCAGATCATACGTTTCCGATGGCTACGCCCATGCGATCAAATTTGAAGTCAACGGCAAATCGGCTGGGGAAGCGGTGGAATTGGCCGATGCCGGCGCGGTAGCCGTGACTGCGAGTGTGGTTTTCGCCCCAGAAACACCCGCGGCGGTAGCTCACGGAACCATCGCAGCCGAAGGAGGACGCCGCTTCGTTGGTGATACCGTAACACTCCATGGCACAAAGCGGGACGCGATGCTGCAAGGAGGTGAGCGTCTGGTCGAAATCGTGGTCAACGGCCGCGTGGTCGCATCAGAGAAGGTGGCAGCCGACGGCCACGTTCACGAGTTATTATTTAATGTCCCAATCACACAGAGCAGTTGGTTGGCCCTACGGACTTTCCCGCAACTCCATACCAATCCGGTCGACATTCTCATCGATCGCGCGCCCATCCGAGTTTCGCAGCAGAGTGCCCGCTGGTGTCAAGAAACAATTCGTCAGTTGTGGCGAGTGCGCGAGAAAAATATCGCGATTGCGGAACGTGCTGAGGCCAAACGCGCGTTTGATACCGCGATTGACGAATTTCAGTTGCGCAGCGCCCAAGCCACTTCGCCCTGATGCTGAATTGCAGTGAACAGCTAAGACCTACGATGAGCGAATAAACAGTTCTCGCGTGCCATCACCTCCTACTTCTGATTCGTGGTTCTGTGAAGCAGCCGTCGAGTTGCTTGATTGCAAAAACCTATGTCAAATTACTGGCTTCTTTCTCTCTGCTTGGCAGTGGTGTACTTCGTAGCTGGGCTCGCTGGCTTGCAAGTACCTGCTGTGGGAACTTACATCACGTTGATTTGGTTTTCGAGCGGGGTGGCGGTCGCATTTCTGTTCCGTTATGGCTACCGTTATTGGCCAGCGGTCGGCCTTGCCTCGTTGGCAATCAATATGGTTGTAGGCGCAGATTGGCTGACGAGTCTTGGTATGGCGATCGGAAATACTGCCGCACCGTTGCTCACCACGTTTTTGCTCCATCAGCTCAATTTTAATCGACGCTTTGAACGTCAGCTCGATATCGCGTTACTTGCTATGGCGGCTGCCGTTGGAATGTTGGTTTCGTCGAGCGTCGGGATTGCGGCGCTGACACTTTCTGGCACTCTGACGGTCGACTTTTTGAAGGCCTGGTTGTGTTGGTGGGGGGGAGATCTCATTGGCGTCATCGCAGCCGCCCCCCTTTTCTTTGTCGCCAGTCGCAGCGAGTTCATCACCATCCGCCAGCGTTGGCCAGAGTTTACGTGCTGGCTTGCACTGACCGCGTCGTTGGCCATTTTCGTCTTTGTGCTGAACGATAGCGTCGGCGAAAATGCGTTGTCATTGTCCTGTACACCTTTGCCGTTGATAGCGTGGGCGACCATGCGTTTTGGCGCAACCGGCACGTCGTTGGCCATCATTTTGATCTCGACGGTCGCTGCTTACGGTACGTCGACGGGGACCGGTCCATTCTTCCGTTCGGATGCAACGCAAGAGATACTCTCGTTGTGGATTTACATGGTGACCATTGCGACGCTCGGGTGGCTGATTACCGCCCTGCATTTCGTCCAATCACAAGCCGCCAACGCCTACCGCGTGTTGGAAAATGGACTTCGGGACGCTGCGGTCGGTGTGATGATCGCCGACCTTGACCAGCAAGTTTCCTACGTCAGCGAGGGCTTCACGCGACTGACCGGGTACGCAGGCGATGAACTGCGGGGGCGCAGTTGCACCATCCTTCAGGGTAAGGATACCGATCCAAATACTCTTCAAGCGATGCGCTCCAACCTCGAGCGCAACGGGCATTTTGCTGGCGATGTTTTGAGCTATCGCAAGGACGGCACCACTTTCTGGAATGGCATGCTGATCTCAACGATATTCAACGAGCGCGGAGACAGGGTCGGTTACTTTGGCTTTCAGCGCGACGTGTCAGAAGAAGTGGAGACTAAGCTTGCCTTAGAACGCAGCGAGGCTAGGCTCCGTACGATCTTAGAACTGGAACCCGAATGCGTGAAGATCGTTGCGGCAGACGGAAGCCTATTGCAAATGAATCCGGCCGGCTTGGCGATGATCGAGGCAGATTCCTTTGATCAGGTCAGGGGCGCCAGGCTGGAATCACTAATCGAGCTTGACTATCGGGCCGGATTTCGCGACATACACGCGCGAACGTTGGCCGGTGAAAGCGGCAGTTGCGAATTCCTTATTTCAGGCCTCAAGGGAACCAAGCGCTGGCTGGAGTCACATGCGGTCCCTTACCGGAATTCGAACGGGCAGATCATTGGCCAACTGTCCGTGACGCGCGACGTCACCAGCCGCAAACTAGCTGAAGAAGATCAGCAACGGTTCGAATATGCTATTCGAACGCTGTTGGCAATTACGGCCGCCAGCGACCTTCCGTTCCAGGAGCAATTGCGGCGTATTCTTGAACTTGGCTGCCAGCAGTTTCGTTTACGGCAAGGGATCG
>JBBQRC010000239.1:0-7353 GCA_038215215.1 Pirellulales bacterium | reverse complement strand
GTATTGGTGACGGCGGCATTCCGGAAAGCGCGTCTACGGAACGCAAGGCGCAGGTCCAACAGTTGCGGGCGTATTTGCTGTTCTACGACCAGATCCTCGCCCACTACCTCGGCCAAATCGCCAACCTCCGCGAGCTCTTCTCGATGCGTGCCGACTCGCAACGCCTCGGCAGCAGCGATCATCGGAACGATGGAAAAAGCCGTACCTATTTCACGCAACGACTCGGCAACCAGCCTGGCACCGGGATGCCAAACATCAGCGAGTTATTGCGCAACTATAACGCCTGTCAGATTGAGCCAGGCTATCCGCCCACACCGGAGAATTACTTCGACTATCTCGATTTTATCGTGGAGAGTCCACAGGACTATGCCTCCCGCCGCAGCCGCTTTCTCGATCACTTGCTGGCGAGATTCGCCGAGTCGTTTACGGATTATGTCGTGCTGATGTTTGACGTAAGCGGGAAACGCAACGACGACAAACGCATCCTCCGCGACAAGACCGCCTTGCTTACGAGCTATCCGGAGATCAGCCGTAATCGCGGCAAGGCTTTCGACTATGCGAAAGGCAGAGTGTGGGATACGAACAACGTCTCCGGGCTGGAGAGTCGCGTCAGGCTTTTGCTCGGATTTGGCCATCCAGAATGCGAAAGCGAGGAGATCGAAGGACTAACCGGAAAGCGCTACGCCCGCGGCACGCTTGGACACGTCGATGTGATTGAAAGCGGCGGCGCCTGGCAATGGAGTGTCGAGATTAGCAGCGTGGTCGACAGTGATTCTGTCCGACTGACCGGCCGCGCAGGTTTCGCAAGCAAGGACGCCGCGCGGACTGCTCTGGACGCGTTTCGTGCATTGGCGCGAGACAAAGACAATTACCGGCGGTTAAGCTATGGCGATGCCCTCTACGGGTTCGTTGTCGTCGATGAAGACGGCACAGTCCAGGCGGAGATCCGGCAGCCCTGGGCCGAACCGGATATCCGCGATCTCTATCTGTACCAGCTCATTCAGACCGCCCTGGGAGGCTCGGTGAACTGCTCGGTTTTCCAGCAGTCGCAGCGTTTCAACTTCCGGCTGTTCGACAAATTATCGAATGAGCGATTGCTCTTTGAGAGCTGGCAAGGCTTTGCGACCGAAGACGAAGCGAAGACTGCGTTTACCGACATGTTCCTGCCGTTGGCACTTGATGTTGCTAATTATCGTGACGTCAACGATCACGGCTACAGCTTTGGGGTGGTGTCTCCGCGGGACGACTCGCTGGTCGCCTGGCATCCGCATCGCTATGAAACCGCTGAAGAGCGCGATCATGGCAAGGAGTCGATTCAGCAGGAACTGATGCAACCGGGACTCACACCGCAAATCCTTCCCGAGGGTGCCTACCGCTTCAAATTGCTCGACCCCAATGGTAATGTGCTGCTCATAGGAACCCAAATCTACCCGTCGGAAGAACGGGCGCAGGAGCAATGCCGGATCGCTGTCGAGTTCGCGGAAGTCCGCACGAGCATCCGCGGTACCAATGATGGGACGGGGAATTGTCCTTACGGTATCGAGTTACTTGACCGTCAGGGCACAATCGTTGCCCGCCATTTGCGGCATTACGAAACCGAGACAGCGCGCGACGCGGCCCGGCAACGTTTATTCGGACTGGCCGTCGACGGCAGCACTATCCAGGACGTCATTGTCCCGAGGTGGCGATTCCGGCTCGTCGATCGCGGAGGCAAGGTACATCTCCAGAGTAGCCAGATCTTTGACACTCAAGACGCGGCGAACCTAGTCTTTGCCAAGGTAATTCAGTTCGCCAGCGACAAGGCGAATTACCGACGCGATGACACCGCAGGTGCATACACGTTTCAGATCATTGACGCGGAGCGAAACTCGCTGGCTGAGCCTCCAATCAATTACGCCAATCAGCAGCAGCGAGACGAAGCCATCTCGGAGGCATTGTACTTTGTCCGTTCCAGGGGTGTACCGCACCAGATCACTGCAGTTGAAAAGGGGAAATTCAGCTTTTTGGTCGAGGATTTTTCCGGCTCCGAATTGCTCTTTGGCTTACAGACAGAGAATGTTAAAGCGTGCGCAAAAGCACTCTTTATCGAGACTCTACGCCGGGCCAAGGACACGGCCGCATATCAAGATATTGAAGACCCGGAAGAAGGCTTCAGCTTTTGCCTCCTCGACATGGAGGGCAAAGCGTTGGCCGAGCATTCTCCTCGATACAGCACGCCCGAAGGACGGGATGCCGCCCGAGCCTCGATCTTCGAATTCTTGAATGAGACTTCGATTGCAGCGACATTTGTCAAAGATAGCTACTTTTTTCAACTCGCAGACTTCGGCGGTAACGTACTGCTGCGCAGCACGGGAAATTGGCCCAGTGAGATTGAAGCCGAGGTGGTGTTTCGGAAGAAGTTTGTACCGCTCGCGCAGGATGAAGCGAACTATACGCATGACTACGACAACGTTCGGTGCAAATACACTTTCGCGATAGTCGATCCTGCGGCGCCGCCATCCGTGGGTTCACTCACGACGATCGCCTTGCAATTCGATCCCGAAAAATTCGACCACCCTCGGCAACGCGACGAACAGATTCAGCAAATCGTGGAACTGCTTCGCGTGCAAACCCTCGTGCACGCGGTCTTCGGGACGCCAGCCGGATACTACTTTCGTTTCTCCAGCGAGGCCGGCGACGAATTGATCAGCACGTCACGCTACGCCACCGAGGCCGACGCCGCCTCCGCAAGCATGGCACTTTACGCGCGTCTGACGGACAAAGCTGCCTACAACATTGAATCGCAGGCCGGCGGTTTGCGCCTGGTCTTGTCCGATGCCGCAGGAATGCTGCACGCCGAGTCTGCGTCTGGCGAGCAAGAACCGCTGGAGACGATGCGCGACGACATGATCGCGCTAGCCAGCGAGAACACGCCCCTTCCACATGGCATCTCGAAAACACAGACCGCCTACCGCTGCCGTTTGGCTGGCCCGTCAGGAATTCTAGTGCTCGAGAGCCTGGACGACGAGGCCAGGATTAACGTGGCCGTACGGGCCGATGGCTTTGGTTCGCCTGAAGCGCGGGACCAGGCCCTGCAGGCTGCTTGGACGTACTTTAACGAAACGCCGCACACGGATGCGGAGACTGTCGAAATCGAGGGGGATTTTTACTTCCAGTTCCCGGTCAATGACCAACTGACGCTACAAAGCTTCGCGACGTACTCTTCCCTAGCAGATGCTAGCGCGGCAGCGGCTGAGTTTCTGAAGCTTGATTTCCATACAAAAGACAACTTACGCCACCGGGACGATGCAGCGGCCGGAAACTACGGCTTCGAAATCTTCGACAAAAATGATGCTGATGAGAAACTTCAAACCGCTTGGAGCCATTGCGATTCGCTGATCAGACTGGCGCAGGGCGCGGAAAACTTTCGCCCGATCACATCGGCGGAATGGTGTCTCCACAGTTTTTGCTTGGTCGGCCCCGGTGGGCAGCCGTTGGCCCAGCACGGAGGGTTTTTCCAGACTGCCAAGGAACGCGACAAGTATGTCCAGGCGATTTGCTGCCTGACTGATACCGAGGGGCTTCACCTCGTCGAACACATCTTGTTGCGACCCGATAAATCTAGCTTTTCGGGGGCGGGCGTCGCAGGCACGACGAACGCCGAAGTTGCGCCGGATGTCGAAGGCACACCGGAAGGCAGCGGGAGTCAACGCGATATTCTCTTGCCGCTCGGACGGGGTTGCAGCGGCGACGATGGAATAATTTGCCCGGTGAGAGCAAACGTGTATTCATTTCGTGCCACAGTCGTGATTCCCTATTGGCCGCGACGATTCCGCGATATCGAATTCCGCCGCTTCGTCGAACGCACGATCCGGATGGAAACGCCGGCCCACGTGTTTCTTCGTATCTGCTGGGTGGACGCCCGCCAAATGCGAACGTTCGAGCCAGCATTTCAGACGTGGCTCAAGTCGCTTGCTGATCCGGTGTCGCAACCCGAGCGCACGGCGGCGCAGCGCTCGCTCGTCGAAATTCTTGTTGCCTTGAACAACGTCTATCCGACAGCGGATTTGTCTCACGGCATAAAACTCGATCAAACCATTCTGGGTAAAGGCTCGCAAAATGGCGAAAATTCCTAACTCGCTTGACAAATCGGTGGACTCCTATCCGATATTCCAACACGACCAGGTGCTGACCGCCGATCAACTCAGGAACATCGTCGACTATCTGGATCAGCAATCGCGGCTGACACGGGTTTCTCTGATCGGCAGCGGCATTGTGTGCGGGTTGTTGCCAAGGCGTGATAGCGATGCGTTGGTTATCTCGCCTGGCTGTGGCGTTACTTCGGAAGGCTTTCTGATTCATCGGGATCGGGAATCCCGGATGGAAAGACTTGTGCAATGCCAGATCGCTCTCGGTGATTTTCTGGGGACGGATCAATCGGACCCCATCAATGCGGAGGAACTTTTCGAAGTTGCTGGCGGCCAGGGCGACCCGCTACCTGCGGCCTTCTTCGACACTCCCAAAGTTATTGTCCTGCTGCTGGAATGCAAGGACGAGACCAAAGAGATTTGCGTTGACGACTGCGACAAGAAAGGGACGAACCGGAAATTCAGAGTTCGGACGATCGCTATCGAGCCTGCAGTCGCTGAAGACGTCTTGCAGAAAAACTATCGTCCGCAGGACCTCCCAGGTTCACTCTCGCTTGGCGACTTGTTTAGTGGCAAGTACGGTTTGCCCGACCTGTACCTGGAGCGCTTTGGATACACCGCTGCGGAAGGCGATAACCCCGCGCTGGCAACACTTAACACGATCACGGACTACGAAACTTTCCTGAAGCGCTATCGGGACATCATTTCCAGCGGTGCGGCACGCGTGATCCCCGCGCTCGCACTCGCTCATAAGATGTTCTCGCCGATCTTCTCCAGCTTCGTGCCCGGAAGCGAGGCCATTCCCGGTCTTCCTTCGGAACGGTTCCAGAACGCCAGGGATCTCGATCTTCAATACCTTTACGATCACCTTCGTGACCTGATTTCCGCCTACGACGAGTTTCGCGAGGTTGCCTTCGATTTGATGGATGTCGGCGGCGCGAAGACGACCTGGTTTCCCAAGCACCTCTTCGTCGGGCAAATCCTTAACGGCGGCGAACACTTGCCAATCCCCCCAGCTGTCGATCGCACTCCGTTTTTTCAACCACCTGTTTACAACGGCAACCCGATTCGAGTCGAGGCAGCGCGGCTACTCTTCGTGCGGCTTAAATTGCTGATCGACAGCTTTATCATGCCGCCGGTTCTAAACGAAAAGACGCCGATCAAAATCACACCCAGCAAATATGGTGATGCCCCGCTCAGCTCGCGCGCCATTCCATACTACTACGACCCGAGAAACATTTTGTACCAATCCTGGAGTGGCGATCGCCATCGAAAGGGGAATAGCCATCAGATTTACAGCTATCACCGGTTGCCGGCGACTGGAGATGCTCCTAACCCGCGATACGGCGATCCACTGGTCTACGACTTCGAGGCTCAGAACTTTTTCCGCATTGAGGGGCACGTCGGCCTCGAACTGACAACCGCCTTTGGCCGAATTCAAGAGTTGCGTCAGCAGTACAACTTGCCGTTCGACGTCGCGTTTCTAAAACTTGGCGATGGGGAAAGTGCAGACTATCAGAACGATTGTGAAATCGAAATCCTCGAAGCTCAATACACGAAACTCCGAACCGATTTGAAATGCGCTCTCGAGCATGGTGATGGAAACTTCGGTGATTTGCTGAAGGATCTAACGGAAAATTTGGATGATTTCAAATTCGCGAATTTTGAACACGATTTCGGAAAAGCTTCCCAGAATAAAAATTGCCTGTTCGGATACGACAAAGACGCGTTTAAGAAGTTGGCGGAGCTTCATGGCCGTCGCAAGGAAGAAGTGTTAAAACTCCGGCTATTTCATGGCTTCGCCCAGGCACACCCCGGCATGGAGCACAGGGCCGGAGTACCGCGCGGTGGCACTTTTATCCTACTCTATCGCGATCGGCCAAAAACGAATGAAGAACTGGCGTCGGAGCTTCGTTTGATCCTCGGTCAGCGGGATTTGACCGCCGACGAGCGGGAAAAAATGATGTTGGTCCTCCGTCAACCTGTACAGCAGGTTGTGGCCGACTTCTGTTTGCCGTATCTCTGTTGTTCCGACTGCCCCCCTGCCACGTTCATTCTCGCTCGCCCTCGCCCCACGCTCCTCCTCGAAGAGACTTCGTTCTGTGCGAACGACAGTCAGCGTTACAGCTTTATTGTCAGTCCCACCGGCGGTGTACTGGTTGGACTTGGAACGAACCCGAATGACTATTCCTTCGTTCCCAGTAAGACTGGCATCCTGCAAGGTACTGTCGAGGTAACCTACGCGGTGGACGGTGTCGAAGCCAAACTGATTATCACCATCCTGTCCGTACCAAACGCTTCATTCGCTATCCAACCGATGCCACCGAACCAAGACTCGTTCAACTTCCAGATCGACAGCATCTCGCCGCCGAAAACAGTTAATGAGTCTTATCATTACGTGTACGAATATCTTGATTTCGCCGAACAAGCCGTACGCGTCGAAAAAACGGACTCTAAGGCCTTTGAACTTTCGGTCCCGAAGCAGAACATTTCGCCCAATCAACAGTCATTCGTGCTTAAGCTAGTCGTAGGTAACGGACCTTGTCAGGGAGAGAGCTTTTCCAAGGACTCCCGGATCAAGCGTGGTCCCAACAACCGCCTCGCCGAGCCCGTCGACCTCAGTGACAACGCCCGTTCGCTGCTCAAACAACGTAGCGGCAAACGCCTCGATGAAATCGTCGCGATTGCGCAACCGCACGAGGGGCTCGCGGATACCAGTTCGTTCAAGGCGGTGCAGAAAATGATGATGACCCTAGCTGATAGTTCCAATGAGGAACTCGTGGCCCAGTACAAAGAAGTCCTTCTTTTAAACCTGCGGGCCTTCAACCAAACCGATGAGCCTGGACGCAAAGAAGCGTATCGGGAGCTTATTGAAAACGCGACCGTAACGCTCTTGGATGGAATGGCGTCGAAGGCGGCTGACGACGCCCCGCAAAGTACGGCAATTGAACAATTCAACAAGCTTCGTGAAAGCGGCTTCGATCTTGAGGCCGTTTGGAAAGCATGGCGAACCGATGATATCGGTAACACGGTAGATCGGACACGTTTGGACGCGATAGACGCTTTGAAGCCCCCAGACGTAGCCTAAATCATCATGTCAGAAACGCACATCATCGGACGGCAAATCCTCGAGCTCGTCGTGGCTGACGAGCGCGATGCGTTTCGGATTCAGGAACAGGTCGGCGAAGCATTTCGTACGCAAGTGTTGCCCGCGATGGAGACTGTG
>JBBQRC010000238.1:0-7357 GCA_038215215.1 Pirellulales bacterium | reverse complement strand
GTCGCATGAGGTTAACTGCGGGCTACTCCCTAATTTATTGGGGCAATGTAGTTCGCCCAGGGGACCAGATCGATACAACCGTTAATCCAAATTTGCTAGCACCTGCAAATACTCCGCTTGTTGGCCCACTACGACCGCAGTTTCAGTTTGAACAAACCGATTATTGGGTACAAGGTCTGAACTTTGGTGGCGAGTTCCGCTGGTAACAGCGAGGTAACTTTACAAACGATGCCATCGAGGCTCGACCGACTGTGCGCAGTCAGTTGAGCCTTTTTGTATTGATGTGGTTCCAGGAAGGGGCTTTATCCATGGCAAGTTTCATCCGTCGTCTGTTGTCAAAGATCAAAGGACGCAAACAGCGTCGCCGAGTTCAACGTTGTCTACGTTTGGAATCCATGGAATCTCGGCAACTGATGGTCAGCGATTTGGGAGCAGTCTTTGGCACGGCTTACACCGACTCGACCGATAACGGTTTTGATGTCAGCGATGCTCTGATTTCCGGTGCCACGATTCAGCTCTATCGAGATGGTGGAAACCTAGTTTTCGATAATGGTGCGGGCGATGATACGCTGGTTGCTACTGACACCAGCGACGTCAATGGCGCGTACAACTTTAGCGATTTGATCGCCGGGACCTATTACGTGCGTCAGCAAGCGGTCGCAGGACAATTGCAACGCCCAGCGCAGACTGTGCAAACCGTGGTCATTACTCCGACGGAAGCCGCTGGAACCCCGGGAGCAAACATTGACGATTTCAATAGCACGAACCAGAGTCTAACTGCCAACACAGGTACGCCGACGGCGAGCCAATCGGTAACCACGGCCGCTAACGAAGCCATTGGTAACGAACGCGACTTGGTCGTCAATCATGTCAGTGGTAGTAACGATATCCAAGCCGTGGTGAATGCCGGCATATTGAGCGTCAGTGCGGGCGGGGGCACATCCGGCAACGCGATTCTGACTTACGACGGCGGTGACGGTGATCCATTGACCGTCAACAACACCAACGGACTTAATAACTTTGATTTAACCAACGGCGGCATAGACATCGCGTTTCAATTGAGGGCAGGCGCTGAGGCGGGCAATACCATGACCGTCACGGTTTATAGTAGCCCCACCAACTTTTCAACCTTGACGACTCCTCTGCCCGTCACCGCGGGCGCCAACCCAATCGAAGATGTGATACTTCGATTCGCCGATTTCACGGTCGGTGGGGGAACAGGAGCCAACTTTGGTAGCGTCAATGCCATCCAATTCCAAGTCAACGTCATCAGTGCGGCCGATGCGCAAATCGATTTCAATCGCGTGGTCGGCAGGTCTGTTGAAACCGTGAACTTCGCCAATTTGAATCCAATGTCGCTTGGTGACACCGTCTTCCGTGACGACAATGACAATGGCATTAACGATCCTGGCGAGCCAGGTATTGTTGGCGTGTCGGTGCAATTGCACAACGATACCAACGCCAACGGCACCTATGATAACGGTGTGGATACCTTGGTCAGTACGACCACTACTGCCGCGAATGGCATCTACAACTTCGGTGACTTGTTTCCAGGCGACTACATCGTCTTCATTCCTCAGTCGCAATTCTCCACCGGACAGCCGCTCAATAGTTTCGTTCCGAGTAGCGTCTTTGCTGGGGATCCTGATACCGTTGCAGTTGACGGTGATAACAACGGCACACTGATTGCCGGCATTGGTGTAGCCAGTCTGGCGATTACGTTGGCATCCGGTTCGGAATCTACCACCGACGGTGACACGAATCCGAATTCCGACCTCACACTCGATTTCGGTTTCACGCCACAAGTCGACCTATCCGTGGTGAAGTCGGGGACTGCCACGATTGACGCTGGCGGCAACGTAACCTACTCACTTACGGTAACAAATAATTCACCTATCACCGCCACCAATGTTCAACTCACCGACGACCTGCCAGCGGGCTTAACCTTTGTGCCTAACGGGACAAACGGGAGCACCTCATCTGCGACTTGGACCGAACAGGCAAATCCGAACGCGGAGCTGCTAGCGAATATTGGCACGATGGCTGCTGGTGAAGTTCAGACCTTCGTCGTGGTCGCGAGCGTCGCCGCGGGTACTGCCGCCGGCACATTGACCAACGTGGCTAATGTGACCAGCAACGGCAGTGAGCAGACGCCGCTCAATAATACGGACGGAGCCGATACGAACATCACTCGCAACGCAGTGTTGACACTGACTAAGAGCGATGGCACACGCACATCGGTTAGCCCCGGTGACACGTTCACCTACACGCTGACTGTTACTAACACGGGCTTGTCTACAGCCAGTAACGTCACCCTCGTGGATACGCTACCCGCTGGCTACTCGTTTGTGAGTTTTACCGGCACGAGTCAGGGTAACCCTCAACAGGCGGTGGTCTCAGGGCTTGATCAGATCACTGCCGGTGTCGCAACGTTGGCGGTTGGTGGGACCCTAATCGTCGGTGTAAACGTAGTGGTGGATAACGACATCAGCGGCACTACCATTGTCAATACTGCTACCGCAGACTCGGACGATTCCGCGCCCGTAAATGCGAGTGATACGAATAACATCGTCCGCAATGTGGATTTGCGGATCGCGAAAACGGCTTCCTCTGCGACGGTAGGCGTAGGTGGTACCGTAACTTACACGCTGGCTGTGACCAACGACGGACCACTCGCTGTGAATGGTGTGGAAGTCGATGATGACTTGCCAACCGGCTTTACCCTGGCGACGACCGGAAACCCTGGTAGCGTTACTAATAGCCCTAACGCTACCCGCGATCTACTCTGGACCGTGGGCAATTTGGCCATCGGTCAAACAGCCCAGGTGCAGATAATTGTAAATATAGGAACCGGCGTGTCACCGGGCACTGGATTTAACAACACGGCCACAATCGCCGTAGATCGTTTGGTTGGTTTCACCGATACAATCCCCGGCAATAATTCCTCATCGGCACCGGTCGCAGTGGAACCACGCTTCGATCTTTTGATCACCAAAGATGATACATTGCCTACAGTGGCCACTGGTCAACAATATGCGTACACCATCACCGTGAATAACTCTGGCCCCAGTTCGGCAACCAACGTGGTCGTCTCGGACACGTTGCCGGCAGGCGTTCAGTTTGTAAGTGCTACGAGCAACGGTAGTGCGATTGGTACTATCACAGGGCAAGCCTACTCCGCCACGATTCCCACGTTAGCCGCCAACGAGACGCGCACAATTACCCTGACAGTGCGAGTCCTCAGTGCTGCAACCGGCGCAAACATCGCTAATACGGCCTCGGTCACGGCCGACAATATCTCGACTCAAGAGACAGGGACCCGCGCGAACTCTGCCACCGACACCAATACGCTGACCCGCACAGTAACGCTGAACGTTACCAAGTCCGGTCCTACGACAGCAGTACTTGCCAATGCTAATTTTTCGTACACGGTCATCGCCTTTAATAGCGGCACCGCTGACACAACTAATGTCTTATTCTCCGATCCGCTGCCCGCTGGTGTCACGTTCAACAGTGGTACGTTCACGGTGAACGGCACATCGCTGACCGGTAACGTCACCTTCAACAGCACCACGAATCGTCTCGAAGCAAATCTCGGAACGTTGTTGGCTGGCGGATCATCATCGGTCAATCAGGCAACGATTACTTTGAACGTCACGGCCGCCGCGACTGCCAGCGGGGCCCTAGTGAATACTGCCACACTGACAAGCAGCGACAACACGACGGGGGTTACGTCTAATGCCACTGTGACGGTCAATCCGGACTTCAATCTGAGAGTTACGAAAACGGACAACGTCACCACTGCTCAGGTTGGCCAAACCTTGACCTACATTATTGTTGTTACCAACGATGGGCCTTCCCCTGCAAGCAACATTTCAGTAGTAGATACGTTGCCAACCGGTCAGCTTAACTTTGTTTCAGCTACGAGTGCCAGCGGAACCTTCACCAACAGTGGGGGGACAACCACGGGCACCATTGCATCGTTAGCTGCCGGTGCATCTGCCACGATTACAATCACCGCGACCGTCCGGAATGACGTCCCCAACAACACCCAGATCACCAACAATCCGGTCGTAGTTAGCGCCGCGGGCGAAGGGCCTGTTCGCTCCGACAATACGGCCTCCGACCCGACCACCATCGTGTCCCTGCGGACTATTTCCGGCTTCGCCTTCGTGGACTTGAATCGCAATGGAGTCCGAGACACCGATGAACCGGGAATCGCAGATGTAGCAATGTTCCTGTCTGGCACTGTCAATGGTCAAGCTGTCAACCTGCAAACAACGACCGCTGCCGATGGCTCTTATTCCTTCGCTGATTTGGCTCCTGGGACGTACGTGATCACCCAGACCCAGCCGCGGAATTTCGATGATGGCGCCGAGTCGGCTGGGACGGGCGCCACGGCAGACACGACTGCGGGCAGCGACCGAATTACTGTGCCGCTATCGACCACCGACGTCACAGCCAATAATTTTGGCGAGCAACGGCAATTTAGCAAGCGACTGTTCCTTGCGTCCACCACCGACGCAACGATATAGCACTCCGCAGCGAACCGCTTGATCCTCAATTCCATTACAATAAGCCGACAGTTCCTCGACGAGCTGTCGGCTGATGGTCTTGACGGACTGGCTCTCACGCGGCAAAGGATTGGCTGCGTATGCATACCGGCCAAAATCGCCAACCCGTAACCACTTGCCAGTGACGCCACCACAAAGCTGTGGCGATTTCACTTTAGAATAGGATGACAATGTTCGAATTACCGCAATCCGGCGTAGTCCATGTGGCTGGTGCAGACGCTGATAAGGTCATCAACAATCAATGCACCAACGACATCAAGAAGCTCCAAGTGGGACATGTCTGCGAAACGTTCATCACTAATGTGCGTGGATGGTGTGTGGAACATGGATATGTCTGCAAGCTGGATGGCGAAATTCTATTGGTGGGCCAGTTTGGCAATGCGGCGAATTTGACCAACCATATCGAACGTTACGTTGTCCGTGAGGACGCGAGGGTAGCGAATTTAAGCAACGAAAAGTCGGTATGGTTACTGGATGCGGGAGAAGTCACCCTGCTGGCGCAAGAGTTTGGTCTGCGATCCTTTCGACCCAAACTCGGCGAGTTCCACGCGTGCGCGATGGGTGACCTGCAAATGTTCATTGCCTCCACGAGTATGCTCACTGCAGGAGATCAGTTGATGGTCGGCAATCTAGCTGACCGAGCCAAGGCCCTCGCAACCATCCAATCCGCGGGTATCAGTCTTCAGACAACTGCACAATTCGAATTGCAACGCATATTAAGTTTTTGGCCTCGCACAGGATTTGAGATCCTCGAAAAATCGCTCCCACAAGAACTAGACCGCGACACTTCAGCGATCAGTTTTACCAAAGGTTGCTACCTGGGCCAGGAAACTATCGCCCGTCTGGACGCGCGCGGACAATTGCAGAAGAAAATCTGTTTGCTGCGGGTCGATACGGCATCTTGGCTCGCGGGTGGCACGCCAGTGCTACGCGATGAACAACCTGTTGGGCACATCACCTCTGCCGCGTTTTCTGAATCACGCGGGCACACGGTGGCATTGGCCTACTTGCGGCGTGGTAATTTTGAACCAGGACTCAACCTGATAGTCGAAGGCTTCACTGCGGAAGTACTCCAGCCCGCCAATCGTTCCTAAGCTGGATTCCGAATTGTCACCGCCATGGCCACCAGCCTTCACTCGATGGGCGAGCGATGAAAGTGGACGTGCTTCCAATTTCCGTTTTGCTTGTGCCAAACACGAGTCTCTTCGACTGCGCGGGTGATGGGGTTCCCTGCGGCATCCAGCGATTGCGTCAAACGCACGAAACAAACGAGGGCGGTATCCCCAAGCAGGCGAACTTGTGGGCTGGCGAGTGTCGTGTTCACCTTGCGCTGCGGATGGCGATCCAGTTCAAAATAGTAGCGATGGAAATCCATCCCTTCGACCAATTGCCCGCGGGCCTCGGGTTCAAAGCAGGTTAAATTCGGGTCGCAGAGCTCGCTGTAGGCCTCCCAATTGCCGGTCACGATGCTTTCTAGCAGGCATTTGGTCAAGTTGATGAGAGTGGCTTTATCGTTCATGAATTTGCTCGTGTAATACGTTTTCTTTTAGATGCCAATTCAACATTAAATTCCGGTTGGCCCGCTAGCGTGACGATTTGTCGGCCCCACTGCAATATGAGGGACTCCGCGGATGTCATTTCACCACCATGCTCTGGTGATACTTCTTCGCCAGACGGCGGCGTAGGATCTTGTCCGGTTGCCTCTGGCCTGCCATCGGCATGAATTGTGGCTGTCGAGTCGGTGGCTAATGTCGTGGCATCTCGGTCGGCTTCGAGCGTCGCGTTTTTTGGAAAAATAGGAACGCCAAAGGTGATGGCCACATGTCCGGGCATGATCACAGGACTCCACACCGTGCGCCGATACGGGCTCCCTGCGATGTAGAGCGGAACCACCGGGACTCCAGCTCGCTCGGCCACCAACGCCGCTCCACTGCGAATCGAAACCAAAGGCTGGCGGGTATGATTCAAGCGGCCCTCGGGAAACATTCCCACAAGTTGTCCGGATTTGGTCAGTCGAATCGCGATCTTGGTGGCCGCTGTGTCCATACCACTGCGATTGGTCGGAATGACTTCCGCGGCTCGCAGGATCGGACCAAACAGAAAGTGCGCGCAGTATTCCTTGGCGACCATCCAATGTACCCGCCTGCGGGCGGCCAACTGAACGAAAAACGGATCAACACTACTGCGGTGATTGGCCACTAGCACGGCGCCCCCCTTCAATTCCGGCGGTGCCGAGTTGGTAAAGTGCACGCGCCACAACAGCCGTCCCATTAGATAGGTCGGCAGATAGAGAGTCGACTCCCAGACTCCATAGTCGCTCTTCGCCATCAACCAACCTGCATAGCCCAACACCCCCACGCCACACGCGCTTAGCCACAGCGCTGAGTAAATAAAGCTGGCAGATTCCATCTAGGCCATTTCCTGTTTGAATGGGTCGTTGCGTCAAACGTTCACGAACCAAGTTGTTAACCGCTCTGCCAATTCTTCCACACGAGAGTCGGTCGTTAAAGCGAATGGGTACAGTTCTTCGAGTCCCCGAAACCAGATTTCTTGCCGACGAGCGAACTGACGCGTATGCGCCTTGATCTTATCAATCGTTTCATTCGCAGGGAGTTCCCCACGGAGCTGCTGCAACATTTCGCGATACCCCACCGCTTGGGATGCCGTGTGCCCGAGTTCACCATGCCGCGCCAGCAACTGTTCCACTTCGGCCTGCAAGCCCGCGGCGATCATCGTTTCGACACGTTGATTGATACGCTCGTGCAACCAAGCACGATCAATCT
>JBBQRC010000237.1:0-7360 GCA_038215215.1 Pirellulales bacterium | reverse complement strand
GCTTCAAGGTGTGGGATCAATGTTTAAAGTGCCGCACGCCGGTGAATACGAGCGGAATTCGATGGAGATTGCAGGCCGCAATCACTTCATCGTCGCGACGTGAGCCGCCGGGCTGAATGATTCCGACGATGCCAGCCTCTGCTGCTGCTTCGATAGAATCCGGAAAAGGAAAGAAGGCGTCGGAGGCGAGAATGCTCCCCGCGGCCAGCTCACCTGCTTTGCGAATTGCAATCTCAACGCTGTCCACTCGGCTCATCTGGCCTGCGCCCACACCAACCAAGGCTGTGTCACGGGCCAGCACAATCGCATTGCTCTTGACGTGCCGAACCATTTCCCAGGCGAAATAGATATCGTCCCAGAGTGCTTCGGAAACTCCTACGTCGGTCATCGTGCGCCATTGAGTGTGAAAGGCAGGCAGCGTATCGGCTTCTTGAACAAGCGCTCCGCCAGCCACAAAACGAATTGCCATAAGTGGGTCTTGTTCCGTCAAGCGGCCAACTTGCATTAAGCGCACGTTGTCGCGCCATTTGGGCTTCGTTGTCAGAATCCCCACGGCACCCGCCTCGAAGTCCGGGGCGATGATCGCTTCGATAAACCGTCCCGGCTCGCAAAGCACTTCGGCCGTTTCCACGTCGACGGTACGATTGAAGCCCAGCACGCTGCCGAAAGCACTGACCGGGTCTCCATCCAACGCCTTCCGCGTAGCCAACGAAAGTTTGGCGGACGTAGCCGTACCACAGGGATTATTGTGCTTAATCACCGCTGCGGCCGGTTGCCCAAAGCTGCGGGCGATTGTCAAGGCACTGTCGAGATCGAGCAAGTTGTTATACGACAGCTCTTTCCCGTGAATGTGCCGCGCGCTAACTACACTGGCAGTACGGTCGCGCGGGATGCGGTACACGGCCGCCTTCTGATGTGGATTCTCTCCGTAACGCAGGTGCATCTTCCGTTCAAGGCGAACAGTTAGATGCGCCGGAAACTCGCCCTCGGTCGATTCGTTGCGGAAGTAATCCGAGATGGCTTGATCGTAGTGACAGGTCATTAGAAACGCTTCGGCGGCTAGCTTGCGTCGTAGCGCCATGGAGGTCGTGCCGCGATCTTCGATTTCCGACAATATCGCGCTGTACTGCTCCGGCCGTGTAGCCACTGTCACCCAAGCATGATTCTTGGCAGCAGCCCGCACCAGCGACGGCCCACCGATATCAATCTGCTCAATCGCATCCTCACGGGATACGCCAGGACGAGAAACCGTCGCTTCGAAGGGATATAAATTGACCACCACCAAGTCGATACTGTGAATATCTTCATCCTGCATCGACAGCAAATCGCTAGCGTTGTCGCGACGTGCCAAAATGCCCCCAAATATCTTTGGATGGAGCGTTTTGACGCGGCCGTCCATCATCTCCGGGAAACCGGTGTATTCGGCTACTTCAATCGTGTCGATCCCATGATCGAAGAGGTGCTTGCGCGTGCCACCGGTCGAATAGATCTGGATCCCCAATGCAGTAAGCCCAGCCGCAAAATCCACCAAACCCAGTTTGTCGCTGCAGCTAATCAAAGCCCGGCGAGTGCGTTGCAATTCGGACACCGAGGTAAAGCTTTCCTGAGATGGGTAACGGATGTTGCGGTGACTAAAGTTCCGCTCAAACTGTCCGCAGTTTTACCATCTTGGGCTAAGAATGGAATTGTGTCCGCCCCGCTGCACCAGAAAAAGATAGGCTTAATTACGTCCGTCGAAACGAACTTGCAGCCAAGTTGTGCAGAGTATCAAGCAAAAATGGGTATCGTCCATGCACCGCCACTCCCAAAGATCCTCTCCAACTTTGGAAGTACTAACGCAAGTTCGATACCCATTACGCGAGATCAATTATTGCTATCCTCGATAATGGCCCCCTTTCCGATCAGCAGTGCTGAGCAAAGTTGAGATCACTCAAGTGGACTTAACGTCCTCGGTTGAAGCTGAACAAAAGCAATCAGCGCGCCAATCTGCTGGAACAATTCCGCCACAATTCGCTGGCCGCTTGAGAGTGGCATACCAGGCGCCAGAAGATTGTGGCAATGGATTCTTTTATCCCCTTAAGTTGCTGCGGCATTTTTTGCGATTTTTAGTCATGTTCTCACGGCGGCTGACCGTGCCTATATTTTAAGCAGTGTTTGCTAGCACAGCTTGCAGATGCCTGACGTAAGTAAGGGCCGGCGGGCACGTAAGTCGCTCTGGCGCTAGCTCGTCCACAGGCTGTCAGCCGAACTTTGGCGATGCGGGGACTGAAAAAACTTGAGCGTCTCGCTAAGATGATGCGTTACACGAATAACTGTCTCAATTCTGACACCTTGGGTTCGCAAATCATGCGGGCCTGTCTTGGAAAGCTGATGCGATGAAGGGCCTACCGTTTGTACTCCTATTTACCGCCATGACGTTTATAGCTTGGGGGGCTTACGGACCGGTGCTTCATCACGGCACCGACTCAATGGGTCGCGATAGCTTACGAGCATTTGTGGGCGTCGGTATCGCTTATTTTGTAATCGCTGTGTTAGTGCCAGTCTCTATTCTTCGTGCCCAAGGTGAGACGGGGAAATGGACGATGCTAGGCACCTTCTATTCGCTCATTGCGGGCGGAGTTGGTGCCATTGGTGCTTTGGGGGTCATCCTGGCGCTAGCCTACGGTGGCAAAACGATTTACGTCATGCCGCTGGTATTTGGGTTTGCACCGATCGTCAACACGCTGGTGACTGCCTGGTTGAGCAAAACGTTTAACCAGATTAGCCCAATTTTCATCGGAGGTATTGTCGTCGCTGCGCTCGGGGCCGGTGGTGTGATTATTTTCAAGCCAGCCCCCGCAGCGCAGGCCCAGCACGCTCCCTCGGATACAAAACATGAGGACTCTGCGAAACCTGCTGATTCAGCCGCTGACGAAGTGAAGAAGTTGCCGGAGGCGGGTGCGAAGAAGGCGAAACAACAAGGTTCTTCCCTACGACTTGGTCAGGCGCGCTATGTCATGGCGACGCTCATCCCCCAAGAGAAAACCAATGATGCAGCCGCTGATGATGGGCTGCCACCGGTTGTGTCACAACCACCAGCGCTTGAGCAAGCACCTGCTAACGCGCCAGCACAGGTGAAAGAACCTGCAGCCACGCCAAAGCAACCCGTTACGGAAGCCAAATCTCAACCGGCAGACGCGGCACCCGCGCTCGCGGCGGAATCGAAATCAGAGTCAGTAGCCAAGCCGGAAGCGGCGACCGCTCCGCTAGCAACGCCTGAGGAACTACCTCCGGTGGTCGTTCAACCTAAGCCGCTCGCAATTTCTGCTGTACCGCTACAAGTCGCCGCTGCACCAACCGCCGCTGCACCTCCGGTCAAAGAGGAAAAAGTGGCCAGTGAAAAAGTGGCCAGTGAAAAAGTCGCTAGTGAAAAAGTAGCCAGTGAAAAAGTGGCCAGCGAAAAAGTGGCCAGTGCACCAGCGGAAAAGCCCGTACCGGCCGCGGAGAGCGCTAGCACCAAAGTCGACGTTCAAGCTCCTGCAGTTGCCGAAGCTACAGCGGAAAAGTTAACGCCAACAGAAAAGCCTGCTGTTGTGAAGGCTGCGCCCAAGACGGATGTGCCGATGATTATCGTCTCCATTATTGTGGCCGCCTTGTGCTGGGGTTCTTACGGGCCGATGTTGCATCAGGGGCAATCGAGAATGGGTGGCAGCCGTTTGCGGCCTTTCACTTGTGTGGGATTGGCGTATTTCTTTATTGCTGTGGCTGCGCCCTTGGCTTTAATTTCTAACCGCGCCGTGGACACCGGAAGCTGGAGTACGGGTGGACTCTCTTGGTCCATCGCCGCTGGCGCTGCGGGAGCAATCGGAGCGCTGGGAGTCATTTTGGCCTTTAATGCAGGTGGCAAACCGTACTATGTGATGCCATTGGTGTTTGGCTTTGCACCTGTTATCAATACCTTTATCTCGCTGACCGAAGCTGGCACTTGGGATTTGGTGCAGCCGATGTTTTGGGTCAGCTTAGCCGTGGTCATTGCGGGTGCCATCACCGTACTGATTAATGCCCCGAAACCGCAGCACGGCAAGCCGCACGCGGCGCCGGCTCCGGCAAGCGGCCGTTAATTGATCGATACCGCGTTGCTAGAGTTCGCCAAAGTAGTTGTCAATCTAGCACGTTCATCGTTCCCGAAATCGAGATTTACGCCCGCAATGGATCAGCCGTCGCAATTAGTTGCGGAACGCTACCAAATTGTCTTGCCATCTATGTGGTGCGACTGGTTCGATCGCGACGCGCAGCAATTGGAATTTGCGGGTGAGTTCCGAACGCCCTCGCGAGTCGATACGTTGCTGGAGCAGACGCCCGGAAATCTTTGGCCCGGATTGATGCTGCCCGACACACTACCGATTCTCGGCAACGATTACGGGGATTGGATCTGCGTACGCGTTGACGCGACCGATCGATTCGGAGAGTTGTTGCACTGGTATCACGGCGGGGGAGACTGGATTCCGCTTGGCCCGCGACTGGCTGAAGCGGTGTTGCACGACGCGGTCGATCAGTTTCGCCCGCGCTCGCGGCAAGTGTTGCGCGGAGCGCCCGAAATTACGTCACCGGATCATTTAGTGGAAGTCTGTCAGCGGTTGAGTCAGCCAAGTCTGCGCACTTGGCTAACCAATTCATTGTCCACGGCGGAAAGCAACCCCAGTGCGACTCACTCGGAACTGCAAAAGATCTTGTCGGCATTGGCGGTACAAGACCATGCAGCCGCTCTGCAAAATATGCTCGACGCCAACTGGGCGTGGGTCGCTAGTGCCTGTGATCGAATTGAAATGGCCTTGCAGGCTCCCACCTTAGCCATGGCTCACGCAGATATCCCCAAGCAGTTGGGGATGAATTGGGAACCTGACTACCTGCGCTGGCTGTTTGATGCCGCCCAAATACCAGCCGAAGCGCTGCAGCAAATTCAGGAAATAATCAATCCCAGCAGGGTGCAGGCCGTCTCTATTCAACAGCAGGATTGGCACACCGCAGAGAACTTGGCTTGCGCCGTGTTAGGCCGTCGCCAAGATCTTGGATGGGCATCCGATATCGCTGGCTGGGGTGCATTGCGTCGAGGGGATGGTGGTGCCGCCGCGCAGATTTTCTTCCAGGGACGCCAGGCGAGTGCCTTCTCGGATCAGTCTGTGCGGATGCGCACGCATTGGTTCGATCCACAGTTTGGTAAGTTTGCCATCGCCCAATTATGGACCGTACGCGACCAACTGGCGGTTCGCGATCGCGAAGATCCCTACCTGCAAACGGTGTGGCAGACTCCTAGCCGTTTGGTTCAACGTGAGGTGCAACAGTTTTGGGTATCGCAGGGTAAAGATGCCATGCGCCAAGGACAATTTGAGGCCGCCTACCAGAGCTTCTATCAAGCCGGTTGGGACCTCGGTGCCCAGCGAATGACCGATTATCTCGATATCTTGATGCTGCTCGTCGAGAGTGCCGAAGCGGCGGGCTGGAAGGGGCGTGCCGCCGTTGCCGCGACACATTTGGCCTGCTTATCGCAATCGATGTTGCCACGACGCTAACGCTTCATCCTTAGTATCGACAGGCAAAATTATCGACGCTGTCTCATGCGACAGGACGCGCAGTGGGTTAAAATGAATCCATTCAAAGTACACTGCGTATCAGTGCAGCAACTCGATGTCTTGATTCCAGCAGACGGGACGTAACACATGCAACGGTTCATCAAGCGCAGAACGGCCTTACAAGCGGCAGCGTGTGGCTTTGGTGCTTTGGCGGCCAGTGCCATGGCTGGGCAAACGGCGAGTCTTGCGGCGGATTCGCAACGTAACCCTCTCGGTTTACCTCATTTTGCAGCGCGCGCCAAACGCATCATCTTCTTGTTCATGCAAGGCGGTGTCAGCCAGGTTGACTCGTTCGATTACAAGCCGGCGCTGGCTCAGTTCGATGGTCGCACGCACGCGTTTGATGATGCCAGGCAATTGGCCAACACGGGTAAACGGGCGACCGAACATCGCGTGATGAAGTCACCCTGGAAATTTCAGCGATATGGAGAATGTGGTCGTTGGGCATCGGAGTTGTTCCCCGAAATGGCTCGGCATGCCGACGATCTCTGCTTTTTGCATGGCATGCACACCGAAGGAGTAGCGCATGGTCCCTCGACGCTCTTTTTACATTGTGGCTCAGCGAACTTTATTCGTCCTTCATTTGGCTCCTGGGTGCTTTACGGTCTAGGATCTGAAAATGAGAATTTGCCCGGCTTCGTCTCGATTTCTCCCTCGGTTGGTAACGGCGGACCGCGCAACTACGGCAACGCGTTCTTGCCCGCTAAGTTCCAAGGTACACGTATCGGCGGCGCAGGAAGCGATTCGCTGGCAATCGAAAGTTTAACACGCAGTGGTGTGAGCCAGTCACAGCAGGCCGAGCAAATGCGTTTGCTACAGCAGTTGAACCAAAATCAAATTGCCCGACGCGGCGTTCAAGACTCCGAGTTTGATGCAATCGTACAATCCTACGAACTGGCATGGCGGATGCAGCACATTGCACCGGAGATAATGGACCTCGAAAACGAATCGGCAGAAACGCAGGCGATGTACGGTATGGATCGACCGGAAACGCGCGGTTACGGTCAAAAATGCTTGCTGGCGCGTCGCTTGTGCGAGGCTGGCGTACGCTTTATTCAGGTCAACTACGGAGACAATTCGGCCAACCCGGCTTGGGATCAGCACTCAAATTTACCCAAGCACGCAGATCACGCGTTGGCCGTCGATCGCCCCGTGGCCGCTTTGCTAAAGGATCTGAAACAGCGCGGTCTGCTCGAAGATACGCTGGTCTGGTGGGGCGGCGAATTCGGTAGAACTCCCTACTCGCAGGCCAACGGAACGGGACGCGACCACAACCCTAGCGGTTTCACCGTCTGGCTGGCTGGTGGTGGTGTGAAGCCTGGTTTTGCTCACGGCGAGACTGATGAATTTGGTTTCCGCGGACTGCAAGGCAAAGTGCATATGCATGACCTGCACGCCACGTTGCTTCACCAACTCGGGCTCGACCACCAGCGATTGACTTTCCAGCATGCCGGCCGTGAATTCCGACTGACAGATGTCTATGGGCATGTCGTCCGCGACATTTTGGCGTAAAACTCGGCCGCGCTCATCGGCTTGCTCAATGCGATTTTGGATTTCGAGCGGCCAATCGTGTCAGTAGAGATCCTTAATCCAGTTAGCTATCAGGAATTTGCTGAGAGCAAACTGATTGTGCTAGATGTGCGGTGCAAGGATGCGGCGGGTCGCTGGCTGAACGTCGAAATGCAGGTTGCGGCTTATGCAGGCCTGATCGAGCGGTTGGTGTACTATGCTTGCAGCATGTACGTGGACCA
>JBBQRC010000236.1:0-7410 GCA_038215215.1 Pirellulales bacterium | reverse complement strand
TAAGACAGTAATAAATCGCTTGATGCTCAGGTGGAGCAGCGAACAGATTCTAAATCGATGAATTGCCAGTCGGCAGACGAAGTGGCAGTCGGCTGCCCGCTAGCCACGTTAGCAATCGCGTAGGCCACCGCGAGCTGCAAGAGGAAAAGATGAAAAATTGCGGACAATTGGGTTTGGAGAAACATGGCGATTTTGATGGGCTGGGCCTTGGCAGGCGGAATGTTGGAGTGGCGGGGTATATACTAGATTACGTGGATGGTAAGAGACAATCCTGTTACCAAGAGCGCGGGCCGTTTCGTGTTAAAAAGACGGCAACTGCCAAATCACAAACATTATTTACCAAGCTACGAAGTGGTCGAATTTTGTTGGAATTTGGAACTGCGCCTCTTGGACAAGCGTCCTTTCTTGACGAAACCTCATGCTGAGTGAAGATCAATCTGCGATAGACCGAGTGCTGAAAGGCGACTCAAGTGCCTACGCCGAATTGGTGGAACGCCACCAACGCAGGCTGTTGGGTTTGTTGGCGCATGCTTGTGGCAACATGCATGAAGCAGAGGATTTGGCTCAGGAAGCCTTTGCGCGAGCGTTCCACAAATTGGAACTCTATTCGGGCCAGAGCCAGTTCTACACTTGGCTGTGCCGGGTGGCAATGAATTTGTTGGTCAGCCAGCGTCGTCGCAAGCGGATTGAAAACCAGCTACCGCGTGAGGGGTTTGAAGCCGCGTTGGATGCTCGAGGATTGATGGGTCAGGCGGAGGAAGAATTAGAGCGCGACGAGGTGCGCAGTCAAGTGCAGCAAGCGATAGCCATGCTGGACGACGAGCGCAGGGCCGTCGTGCTGTTACGCGACTTTGATGGTATGGATTACCAAGCGATAGCAGAAACATTGGAAATTCCCGTAGGCACGGTCCGCAGTCGACTGCACCGTGCGCGCTTAGAACTTAAATCAATTTTGGAACAAAGGGTTGGTCACCTCGGCGCGCTTACGCAGCCTTAAAGCGGCGGTGCACCGGGAAAGTAACTTCGATGAAGCCTTCCGAATATCAAGAAGAATGGTTATCCGCTTATCTCGATGACGAGTTGACGGCTGAGCAGCGTCAGATCGTTGAATCGCGATTAGCGGCCGATGCTGCTGCGCAGTCAATTTTGGATGATCTTAAACGTGTGCGGAAGCTTGTGAGTGAGTTAGTGCCCTGGTCGGGACAAAACTTGCAGGTCAGCATCCCGCCGCCAGGATCTGCCGTGGGTGAAAACTGGGATGCGAGTTCGCCTGCGCTCGAGGGAGTGTCTAACGCGCTGCATGCCGCGGATGCTCCTGGTGAAACCGAGAATGATGTTTTCGGCAGTTCACCAACTGCATTAACGGCATCTCGGAGATCTGCTCTACAGCGTCGATGGCGAGGTACCTGGGCAGTGAGCGCGGCGAGTATTCTGTTACTGGTGGGGATTGGTAGTACGCTGTGGTGGCGTTGGGATGCGCAAAACTTGGCATTCAACGCAGCTAGTTCGCCAACATCCCGGGCAGTTCAGGGGCTACCAGTTGAAAGCTTTGCTAGGTCTTTGCCAGCGGCGTCGGCCAACTCTAGCTCTAAGCGCGCCGATTCTGAATTGAAGTCTGAGGTGGACCGGCTGAGCGACTTACAAGCTCTACCCAGCAGCGACTTGCTGCAAACGCAGTCGAGCGAAGGTCCGGCTGCCAAAACTTTTGATGTACGGACGCTTCAAGACCCCACCGCGGCGGCGAGTAGGGCGCCTCAAGACATGGCGCCCGCTAGTAGGGCGGGTGGATCTCCTTCACCAGCCAGTGAGACGAATTCGGCAGCCTTGCCTGCCGCCCCGGTCATCGACGGCACATCGTTCGCCACGCGGGGGTCGCAGCCAGGAGCGAATAGCCGCAACAAAAACTCCCTGGGATGGTTCAATTTTGGAGCGGACAAAGAATTGCCGGGGAACGATTCCGCCGGTGAGGTCGCGCGAATTCAGATCGCTCGCAGTAGTGCTTGGAGTGAGCAAGAGGTTGAGATGGCTTTTGCAGAAACGATGTCTGGATTGGGAGTTCAGGGGATTACACCCTCGGATGTGACGGGTACAGATCGAAGGGGAATGGCTGGCGAGACCGAAAAATTGTCAAAGGATCAGTCGTCCGTCCCAACGCAATCGCTCCTGTTGGTTTCGATCGAGCCGACGTTGGCGAATTCAACTCAATTCTTCGATGAACTAATAGGTACGAATCAATTGACCCCAGTGGCCCCCACGCACATCCAGGTTCCACGGTTACTAACTGAGGGTCGACTGCAGGCCGGGGAAGGACGCGGCGAAGCGACAACGAGTGCGAACACGCCTACCGCAACCGGGACGCTTGCCGAAACTAAACTCGCGGAGAAACCAGCGGAGAACGCAGAGTTCCCCGCGCAGCAGTCCAGTGTCCCAGCGATTCCCGATGCGATTTTGTTATTTTTAACTGAATCAGCGGCGGAGGAAGTATTGGGGCACTTACAGCAAAAAGGGCAGGTGACGTCGCAAATTTGGCGAGTAGCCAGCGAGCAGCCAACGGTTGCTGAGTCTTCGCGGAGCGCACTTGCTGATGCCTCGTCAGTGCGATCTAGCGGTCAGCTTGTGGATTCGCAGTCCTCTGCCGTCGAGTTGCGTGTCGGGGCTGAAGCAGCGTCGAAGCAGCAGGCGAATACCATCGGGAGCAGCGCGCTGAATTCACCTAGTGCAACGACACTAAAAACAGATCGGCCATTGATGGATAAAATGGAGCGTAAGGTGATCCTGCTTTTGAGCAGCCCACCGCGGTAGGACGGCTAGGTTGACAGCCAGCCATTCGAGATCTGCTTACTGCGATAGATCACCACAAAGAAGACCAAGTTTCCCACCACGATCGCGTTCGAACATGAGAAACTCGATATTCTGCAGCAGCCCGGCACGTTGAGCTGGCGTGGAGGATTGAAGAGCTACCGCCAACAAAGATGGGTAGCGAAATAGCTCTAGCTCACTTCTTAACCAATTCTTTTCCAATTCGCCTGTTGAGCCGATACAAATCAACGCGTCGCGGTACAGCGAATTGCTGATAAATTCCCAAACTTCGTCGCTGCCGTCGTTTTCCAGTAAGTAGTGGGTTGCGGTGAGGCCCTCGACTCGGTTTGTGGCGATCCAATCTTCAAGCGCAGTCCGTTCAAATTTACCGAGCTGCGATCGATTGATGACGAAGTTGAGTTCCGTGTTGATGGCGAAACGCTGCAGCAAGCTGGTGAGGTCTAGCCCGAGGCTGCGGAAATCAGTTGCTTCCCAATACAGATTGGAAACCGGTGAGGGGGAGAAATAGGTGGCAAGCCAATGTTCAGCGTGGCGTGTCTGCAGTTTATCAAAGTGGGAGGGATTCAAAGTCCCAGCAAGTAAATGTTCCGGCGACGGAAAACGACCCGTATCATCTTTATCCGATTTGAAGTGCGATTGCTGAAGTGGTTGCGGGGGAACCTCGGGCGGTGCGGTGGCGGTTGGAGGTTTGACAACTGCATAGGAACCTAGGGAAAGTCCGTCTCTGGCATGCGGACTGTCGTTATCACCGATCAGGGAAACTTCCAGGGTCGTCGAACCTGCGCGAATCCGATCGCCGCTACATAACTCCAACGCCGTGACCTTGGCGTTATTGACGAAGGTGCCGTTTGCACTACCGACATCACGGACCCGGAACGCATCCGAAGTCGCTTCCACAATGAAGTGGTACCGTGACATATGTTGGTCGACGGGCACAGAAAAATCGGCGGTAGAAATCCGACCAACTTCCATTAGCTGATTCGGTCGCACCCAAAATCGCTTGCCTCGCGCGGGGCCTTCAATGACGTCAAAAACGCAAATCATGGATATTCTGTGGACTAGAGGGACCAAAGGGGCAGCTCAATCCGGACGGCGCAGGGGCCCTTCGTACCATCATAATTATCGTCCAAGCAAAGTTAGAGTTCATCGGATTTTTCTAACATTCTGTCCAAACGGGCGCTGAAACCCCCCCATCCAGGCAGATAAAGCGGCAGCTTGGGTCTAAACGTTTCAAAAGATGCGCACTTTAATTAGACTTCTATAGCTCCAACTTGCATCGTAACGAGGGCCATCTGGCCTTCGCCGTGAACATCGGTTGCAGCGTTGTGGTGAGAATATCGCGCCAAGTGGGTCTTAATATGGGGCCGAGCCATCTATGCGATGGCAGCGAACCAGTCACAGCATGGCGACCTTGAGTTAATTTGTGGTAATAAAATATGGCCAAAATGCCGCGGAAAATTTCGCAACTGATTCAGTTTCTCAAGCGTAAATTTTCTTTGCAAAAACGTGTCCGGAGGCAGGAGTTGCTGCGAGCCGTGCGTGGTGGCATGTTCCGTCGGCTTGAACCTAGGCGCGTGCTTTCGGTCAGTGCGAGTCTCAATGCTGGTGTGCTGGATGTCAATATTCTCAGCAACGATGCAAATACGACGGCAACTTTGCATCAAGCTTCCCCTACCGAGTTCTTTGTCGATGCCAACGGGGATAACACGTACGACGATGGAGCCGATATTAACAAACCTGCCGAGCTGCGAGGACTGTTAGCCGATTTACATCAAATCAATGTCATCGGCGATGGCGGTAGCACCGCCTTCTTTTGGCGCGATAATTTTTCATCGGCCGTGCTCAACCATCCTAACAGCGATGGCAATGTGGTTGATATCCAAGGCGTGGCCACGATTGACACGACAGCCACGCTGCGCGCGGCGGGCAACGTGGCGCTTGAGGCCAATCAAGCGATTCACCTCGGTGGTAATGCCACCATCGATGGTAACATGACTGCGACGACTTCGAATACAAGTGGCAGCATCGACAATCTGGTCAACGCGCAGCTTAACGTGGCGGGCAATGCCAATCTGACGGGCCACACGATCGACTTGGGGAACCAAGCGCAGGATATGTTGCTTTTCGGTTCGCTGACGCTCAGTAGTGCTGGCACAGCCCATATCAGCGAAGATAGCTCGGCGGGTGATCCCGACATGTTGGTCACTGGTCAGAGTGTAGTCAATGAGCTGACATTGACTTCCAGCGGTGCCATCGAAGTTGACGCGCACAGTTCGATCACCGCCACCGCCGGTATTTCGCTGAATGCCGCCACCGACATATCGCTGTCCTCGGATGCCAGCCTGCATACTGACCACGGCGTAATCTCGCTCTCCGCGCACGACTCCGTCAACTTCCCTGGTCATGCGGGGATTTACAATGCAGGTGGCACGGCCACCATTGATACCGACATCCAAGGCTTTACGGATCTATCGGTTACCATCGACTCCTCGGAATTTTTCATCGACGGGACTTCGCTACATCACACCCAAGCGAGCACGCAAGAGGTGTTGTTCATCGATGGCCGCTTAAAGGACGCCCAGAGCTTGATCGATGGCGCGCGGGCGGGAGTTGAAGTTGTTGTATTGGACGCCAAGGGGGACGGCATCCAGCAGATCAGCGACTATCTCGCCGGGCGACACGATATCAATGCGATCCACATCGTTTCTCACGGCTCGGCGGGCAACGTGTTTCTTGGTACCTCGGTACTCAACAATCAGTCGATCGCTGCCTACGCCGCGCAGTTGAGCCTAATCGGCGGGGCGCTCACGAATTCGGGCGATATCCTCTTCTACGGATGCAACGTGGGCGAAGGAGCGCAGGGCAAGCAATTCCTGCAAAGCGTGTCTGCTGCAACCGGCGCTGACGTAGCGGCTTCGACCGACGGCACCGGGTCGGCAAGCTTGCGCGGCAATTGGAAACTGGAAGCGGGTGTTGGCTTCGTTGCCGCTGACTTGGCTTTCACTGCCACCGCCATGTCGAATTACCAAAGCCTTTTAGCCACTACTATTAACGTTTCGTTCGTATCTGGTGATTTGGTTCTACAAGAAACGGGGGGCGGTTCAGACGATCAACTGTCGATCAGTTTCGACGGCTTGAACTATACGATCTTCCTGGCTGGCAGCATGACGTTTAACGCCACTGGTATTAGTGGGGACGGAACGGACACGATCATGGTCATGGCCTCCAGCATTTCCGGTGGTATCATTGTCAACACTTTGGGTGGCAACGACACTCTGACCGTCGACTTTACCAACTCGCTGAACAAAGCCATCACTTTCAACGGCGGAGGGCAAAGCGGTGACACGTTGGCGCTTATCGGCAGTGCAACGGTTGCCGATCAGCAGTTCAACTACGTTAATGCGAGCGACGGCAGCATCAGCCTAACCGGCAGTCAGACGATCATCTATACCGGTTTGGCACCGATCACTTCGACGATCAACGCCATCAATGTGACGCTGAATTACAGTCCTACCGCTGAAACAATCACCGTCACCAATCCTGGCGGCGGCCAGACAACGGTTAGTTCGACCGCGGGCGAAGTCACTACGTTCAACAATCCAACCGGCTCGCTGACGATCAACGCCGGCGACACTGGGAATGACACAATCAATATCACTAGTTTGGAAGCCAATTTTCCCGGCAGCCTGGTGATCAACGGTCAAGGCGGCACCGATGCCATCAATATCAATGGGGCGGTCAGCCTCGCGGCGGGGAAGAACCTGACCCTGACGGCAGAAACAATCGCGCAGACGGCCTCAGTGACCGTACCCGGAACTACGACGTTGGATGCGGGTGCAGGCGGTGCGATCGCGCTGACGAATACTGGCAATGATTTTCAAGGCGCCGTATCGATTGTCAACGCGAACACCGCCAGTATCGTCGATACAAACAATGTCAGTATCGGCAATGCCAACGCGGCGACCAGCCTGTCGCTAACGGCGACGGGTACCGCCACGCTTACCGGTTCCATCGCGGCGCCGACCACCACGATAACAGCGGGCACGATCACGCAGAGTGGAGGCAGCATCACCGCCGCGACCGGCCTAAATCTGAACAGCGATGGCGTTATCTCCCAGACCTTGGGAACGATCTCGACTGGCCTGCTGGAAGTGCGCGGCACGACCGGCGGGATTTCACGTGCCGACACGCTATCTGCGGCCAACGTCGGTAACAGCATCACCATCTTAAACGCTCGAACAACGAACACGCTCAACGTTTCCTCCAACAGCGACATTACGATTCGCCAGTCGAACAGCTCCGGCGGCACGGCGCGGACTACCGCGACTGGCACGGCGAGCATCGTGGTGGAAACGGCAGGGAGCGGCGGGCTCGGCGTTGCGGGCGCCGTAGTTTGGCTGAATGGTAGCTCGATCACCCTTAACAACAGCGTCACTTCCGCCGGAAATCTGGGGCTGGAATTGCGAGATGGCGGACTGCTGTCCGGTAGCGGAGTTGTCACCGCCACCAGCAGCACTGTCCGCGTCGGCGCTGAAGCCGCTGGCAGTAACCTGCGTATCGGCAATGCGGGCGGAGCTGGCTTCATCACCC
>JBBQRC010000235.1:0-7444 GCA_038215215.1 Pirellulales bacterium | reverse complement strand
AAAACGTTGCGGCACGAACTGGGGACAGTTGTTGCCCAACTCGATCGAGTCGCCCGTCTTTCGTCGCGTTGCACTGATGGCGATGCCGGTACCCAAAGCTCGACCGTGGCGGAAAACTCACGCTCGGCTTGGCGGGGAATAGTCTCCGCGGGATGTGAACGGGTCGGACAGTCGCTGCGTTGCTTGGAGGAGTTCTCTAAGTTAGTTGACGGTCACGTCTCAGCTCAATTTAAGCAGTTGCGATATGTGGCCTACGACGTTTTGGCCAAATACGAATTGCGGTTAGTGCGTGCCAACCCTCTGGCCACGGCTAAATTGTATGTGCTCCTCGACTGCGAGTTGCCCATCAATGACTTTGTCCAGTACGTGCGGCAACTCTCTCAGGCCGGCGTGGACGTCTTGCAGTTGCGAGACAAGCGGTCTGTTGGGGCCGACTTGGTCAAGTACGCCCGGGCTGCCGTGGCGGCTCTCGAGCCCACCTCGACACGGCTCATTGTCAACGATCGCGCGGATGTGGCCCTTGCCAGCGGCGCGTCTGGGGTGCATGTTGGGCAAGAAGACATGGCCTTAACAGATGTTCGACGACTCTGCGGACATCTTTCCATTGGCGTCTCGACACATAATATCGAACAAGCGCTGGCTGCCCAGGATCAAGGGGCTGATTACATTGGCTGCGGCCCCATGTTCAGCTCCCCGACGAAATCGTTTGCAGAATTTCCGGGAGTGGACTTCTTGCATGAAGTCAGCCAACGCATCTCGATTCCGACCTTTGCGATCGGCGGCATATCGCTCGACAATCTCATCGCGATCCAACAGGCCGGTGGTCGACGGGTGGCCGTTAGCTCGGCGATTCATGCCAGCCTACAGCCGTTCGCAACCGTGCAAGAATTCAAACGCCGGCTCGCGTAGCCAGCCCCTCAGAGTGTTTGCGAAATTTCGCGAGCTCGATCACACAATGCTCTAGCTTGCTCGACCGTGGCTGCCTCCGCAATAAAACGCACGATTGGTTCGGTGTTGCTGCCGCGTACAAGTAACCAGCGGTCGCTCCAGTCGAGTCGCAAACCGTCCAACCGACTTGTGGTCGCTGCTCCCCATTCTTGAGTTAACGCGTCCATCAAATTCGATAACTGGCTGGCTGCCAACGTGATCTTGTCTTTCACCATGGCCAACGGCGGCAGGGAAGCAACCAGTTGGCTGATGGATTGGCCGCGTGTGGTTAGCAATTGAAGAATTCTGGCCATACCGACAAAACTATCGCGTACATAGCCGACCTGAGGATCAATCGGACCGCCGCTCCCTTCGCCCCCAAAGACAGCTCGATTGGCTAACATCATATCCGCCACGTTCGCTTCACCCACGGCGCTGCGTAGCAGTGTCGAGTGATGTTGCTCGGCGATGAACTTCGACAAACTACTGCTCGCACAGTTGGTCACCACAATTCCAGGCGAACTCGGTAGTGCCTGTAGCAGACATAACGCAAGGGTCATTTCTTCACCGATGTAGTCGCCGCGTTCGTCGATGATGGCCAAGCGATCGGCGTCGGGGTCCTGGCAAAAGCCGATGTCGTAACCACCTGCTTTGACCGCTGCGCAGACCGCTTGCAAGTTCTCAGCCAGAGGTTCGGGGCGGTGCGCGAATTGGCCGTCCGGAGAGTCACCCAAAAGGGTTGTGTGGCAGTCCAATGCGTCCAACAACCTGCGTCCCAAGAGGCTCCCTGCGCCATGATTGCTATCCAGCAGGACATTGAATCTGCGGCCACGGATTTGCTCAGGCTGAACGGTCTTGAGGACCAGCTCCAAATGTGCTGTGTGGGGATCTGCTGACTGCCGCAGTTGTCCGATCTGATCGACATCAACCCAGTTTGTTTGGCCAGCTTGATAGCCAGCTAGGACTTTTTCCCCCGCCGTCTTCGTCAAAATGCGACCGTCACGACCAAACAGTTTCAGCCCGTTGTATTCCTTGGGATTGTGACTGGCCGTGATCTGTACGCCAGCCACCGCACCCTCTACACGCACTTGCACACCCACCGTCGGTGTGGCAGCCACATCTAAGTCGATGACCTCCAAGCCATGCGCTGCCAGCGTAGCGCCAACGACCTGCGCCAGCATGCGACCGCTGCTGCGGCCATCGCGAGCCATGACGACTTTGCCAACCGGCAGGGTGGATGCCCAAGCGGCCACGTAACGCGTCGCCACCCAGGGTGTCAGTTGATCGGGGATCGTGCCACGCAGACCACTGACACTAATGATTGGTTCGCTCGCCACAGGACCATCTCCTACCTAAAAAATCCACTTGGCACTTGCTATGCAGACTGGTGCCTCCAGTCCGCCCAGTTATAGACTGTCGGCCAGGAGTTTTCGATTGGGCTTAGGCAACTCTATCTGTACGCTATGGATTCACTTGCATACAATCCGCCCGTCGCGAACTCTATTTCCCACACGAACCCGAACACGGCGGAGTAACTAGATGAACATTGCGCAGGCACTCGACGCAGCCAAACAAGCCACTCTAGCCGCCAAACTAACTCCACCCGCGCTAGCGAATTTGACCACTTGGCTGACGGAAACTCGTTACCGTAGTTACCAACCGCAAATCATCGAACACATCCAGGCACAGGATTGGCAAAAGCTGGACGACGTTTTTTGGACAGTGATTCCTTTTGGGACCGGAGGCCGTCGCGGTCGCATGTATGCCTTTGGTTCCAATGCGATCAACGAGCGCACCATTGGTGAGAGTGCACAAGGTTTGGCAACTTACGTGTTGGAAGTGGCGGCCCCCGGCAAAGCGCTTCGTTGTGCCATCGCTTATGACACACGGCATCGTTCGCGCGAATTTGCGGAACTGTGCGCCTCGGTTATGGTCGCCAATGGATTCGAGGTCTATTTCTTAGACGATTATCGTGCGACTCCCCAACTTTCTTATGCCGTTCGCGCAATGAAGTGCGACTGTGGCATTATGGTTACAGCTAGCCACAATCCGCCCAGTGACAACGCGGTTAAGGTGTATTGGTCGACGGGTGGTCAAGTACTCCCACCTCATGACAAAGCTATCATCGACCGCGTGATGAATGTCGATGCGATTAAGAAAGTCGATTTTGATCAAGCGCTGGCTGACGGTAAAGTAAAAATTTGTACTGCGGAAATCGATGCCACTTATCTGGCCGAAGTGGAAAAGTTTGCTTGGCCGGGTTCCAGAGATGTCAAGATCATTTTCTCCCCCTTGCATGGCGTCGGTGCCTTTGCCGTCATGCCAGTGATGGCCAAAGCTGGATTCAATCAATGTGAAGTTTATGCCCGCCACGCCGAACCAAGCGGCGATTTCCCCAATGTGCCCGGTCACGTCAGCAATCCCGAAAATGCAGCCGTCTTTGATGAGATTATTTCGTATGCCAAGCAGGTTCATGGCGACATTATTTTGGCCACCGATCCTGATTGTGACCGCATGGGCTGCGCCGCTCCATTAACTACCGATACAAGTGGACCTTGGGCTACTTTCAACGGCAATCAACTCGGCGCTTTGCTGACCGATTTTGTGTGCGGGCAACTCCAGACACAAGGGAAACTGAATGCCAAATCGTACGTCATCAAGACGCTGGTGACGACGGAACTGACGCGGCGCATCGCGGCTACTTACGGCGTTCGCTGCGAAGGTAATCTACACGTCGGCTTCAAGTGGATCGCTGGTGTCATGGATGCGGTTGGACCCGATGATTTTGTTTTTGGTACCGAAGAGTCGCACGGTTATTTGATTGGCCAATACGTCCGCGACAAAGATGGTGCGGTCGCCTGCTTGTTGATGGCCATGCTGGCCGGCCAGCTCAAATCACAAGGCAAGTCGCTGCATCAGAGAATGGCGGAATTACTGATTGAGCATGGTTGCCACCAAGAATCGCTAGTGAACGTGCAAATGGAGGGGAGCGAAGGGATGTCGCTCATGAAGAAACTGATGGAGGCGTTTCGCACCTCCCCGCCCAAACAACTGGGTGGGATCAACGTATCCCAGGTTCGCGATTACAAGTCGCTAAAAATTTTCAAAGCGGATGGAACAGTTGAGCCGCTTGATTCCTCCGCCGCGGATATGGTGATGTTAGATCTGGCGGAGGATGGCAACTACTTCGCCGTTCGCCCTTCCGGTACTGAACCGAAGGTCAAGTTCTATATGTTTGCCTATTGCCCACCGGCGGCAAGCACTCACTTGGAAGCTGCCCAACAAAAGCTGACCGCGCGATTGGCTGCTCTTGAGAAAGATATCCGTGCTTACGTGAAAGCCGTCACCACTTAACGTCTGACCAGTCGTCCAATCAATCCTGTTTTGACCGGCGATCGTCGAGTCGATGCTGCTCGAATTGGCCTTCGCAAACCGATTGTCAAGCTATCATGCAAAATTCTGACCGCAATACTCTTCAACTTCGCTTATTCCCAGACGGGATTCCCAAGTTGTGGTGCCCGACGATTACCCATTTTGCGGCGGCAAGAGTTCCGGACGCTAGGCTGATCGAAGAGCATCTCCGCCATATCGCGCCGTACGCCAAAGGCATCCTTGTCCCAGGCTCAACGGGCGAAGGCTGGCAGATGAGCGACGACGACATCGGCCACCTACTGGATATCGTCTTGCCGCTGGCGCACGAACTTGACATTCGCGTTCTCATCGGCGTCCTGAAGACTGATGTCGATCAAATGCTGGCCACCCTGGATACATTGCAGCCGCAGAGCCAACATCCGGCAGTGGCTGGCTTCACCGTCTGTCCCCCTAAGGGAGCAAATCTATCGCAAGCTGAAATTTCCAATGGTCTGCGACAAGTGCTCAAGCGTGGGCAACCCACTGCGCTTTATCAACTGCCGCAAGTGACGGGCAACGAGATGTTGCCCGCCACAGTGGCCTTGTTAGCGGAAGAATTCTCAAATTTTTTCCTCTTCAAAGACACTAGCGGTGTTGACCACGTGGCGCTTTCAGGGCTCGATCTCTCCGGTGTCTTTCTAGTTCGTGGTTCCGAGCAAGCCGGCTACGCGCAGTGGCCTCGAGCCGCAGGTGGTCCCTACGACGGATTCTTGCTGAGCACTGCCAACGCGTTTGCTCCCGAGTTGCATCGCCTGCTGCAGTTACTGGAGGTCGGCGAGTTGGCTCGGGCGCGTCAGATTTCTAGCGAACTTCAGCGACTCGTCGAAGGTGCTTTTGCAATTGTCCAAAATGTTTCCGATGGTAATGCTTTTGCCAATGCGAACAAGTTATTAGCCCATGTGCGCAAAATCGGTGCGGCGTCATGTGACCAGCCACCGCCCATGCTTTATAGCGGAGTCCGTTTGCCGGTCGAATTGGTTGCACGTGTGCAAGCGTTGCTCGCCACCTCGAATTTGCCCCTAGCGTTGCCAGCTAATTGATTCTGTGAGCCTAGTTGGACAGCGCCACTTTGAGTAATTGGATTTATCGCAACCTCTTTGGAGTACAGCCTTTAGGCGCTCGTGCATGTCGAACAACGCAAAATCGGCTAAAGCCTACACTCCAGCGCAAAGTGGCGCTGTCCAGCTAGGATAGGGTGCAGCTTTGTTCATTATTAATCCAACCACTTGTCCTAAGTAAAACCTTTTAGGCCATTTACCGTGCCACCAAGGTATTCGAACAGACGATCACGCCAGGCATCGGCGATGAATCGGCGTCTCTCTTGAGTTGAGAAGACGAGGTGATAATTTTGTTTGCATCCCGGAGGGATGTCTGCGCAACGGCGCTGCGATCCCTCTGGGATCGAACAATTGCGGGTGCGTTGCGTACCGGTGGTGCGCTGCGCGACCACCGGCTAATGGCTTCGATCCCGTCGGGATCGCATTCGGACAGGGCGCCCGGTACCAGTTGTGTCGCTGCAATCAACGTGTATGCGCATGTGAGTTCTCAGAGTTGCGAAAGTTGACGAATACTGCGTCTATTTGATCGCTCCACGGCCCAACCGCAAGCCCCGCGTGTTCTCGAACGTACTCTCTGGTCAATCTCTATGTGTATACATCGTCTCGACCTGTAAATAACCGAATCGAATGCTCGCTGCTGCGCAATCTCCCGCAGGAGGGTGGTTTGGTATCGCCTAATTTTCCCCAAAATTTCCAGAATTAGATTGCACCTGTGGTTGAATCTCGAAATTAAATTGCTAGTTTGATCTCGAATTTCCATTCCGATGGGTATTGCAATCTGAGTTTGGAACTAGTTTTGGCTTAGGGATATGCCTGTGTTTTCTTTCATATGCCTGGCGAGACGCTATGAGAAATCATTACCCTACCTTTGGTCGGACGTTTTCAAGTTCGCATCGACGTTTTCGGCAACAGGTCATTGAATCGCTCGAAGATCGCCGCCTGATGGCGGTTGCCTCATTGCCCAATCAAAGGCTAGACGTAAGTCAGCCAGCAGTGTTTCTGGGCTCTGGAAATTTCGCAGGACGCGACGCTGATCTTATTTCTGTATCGCAATCGGGACGTATCGATGTAGCCGTTAACAGTGCTACAAATGTCTGGCAGCCGATTAGCTTCTACGACAGTGGAGCCTCCCATGTGCTCGGTGGCACGACAGCGTTGCTCAACGCTGATCCCTATGACGACCTCGTGCTGTTGACCGCGACTCAATTGATGGTGCTGCACAGTAATGCAGCCGCGGGTTGGCAAGCCGTGCAGTCGCTGCCGTACTCGGGTGTGACCTCACCTGTTACTTACACGCACCTTCAGCCCGCCATCGGCTTCTTGGGGAACGATTTTGCTCCCGATTTTGTTGCCCCCTTGGCCCAGGCGAATCAAATTGCGGTGTTTCGTGGTGACAAGGGTGGCATGTTCACCACCCCGTTTTATATCAACAGCGGTGGCACGGCGCCACTATCCGTTGCCAGTGCTGACGTGATTGGCGGGCCAGCTCAAGATCTTCTGGTCGGTCACGCGGATGGCACACTCACGTTCTTCGCCGGCGATTCACTCGGCTCGTTGACGTTGCGACCTGAGCTGACGCAACAACTTGGAATAGGAGCTATTCATTCGATCCGCACGGTCGATTTGCGACGCACTGGTTCAGTCGACATTGTGGTAGCTGGCGAGTCAGGCATCAAATTGCTTTCCCGCCAAGATTTTGCGAGTATTCAACCGACACTCCGCAACGGAGACTTTTCCCAGGGGCTCACCGGTTGGAGCGTTGAAGCCGTTGGGGCGCCGGCCGGACAAGCCTCAGGCCGTGTGAATGCCAATTCCGGCTTCGCGCAGTTCATCGAGAACACCTCGTTTCTGACATCGTTGTCCCAGACATTTACGGTCCCAAAAAATCCGCAAGTGATCGAATTTGATCTGCTGTCACTAGGGTTGGAAGGGGCCGAAGCGAACGCGATCCCAGATGCCTTTGAAGTTTCACTGTTAGATGCCGTATCGAATTCGTTGGTTGCCACGCACTCGCCGTCTTCGACCGCCTTTGTGAATTTTGTAGCTGG
>JBBQRC010000234.1:0-7478 GCA_038215215.1 Pirellulales bacterium | reverse complement strand
TCACGAAAGGGATGAAAGTTGACATTACTATTGAAGTCCGAACGAATTGCACTGTCCGCATCTGCGTGAGCCAGGCGACAAAGTCCCGACGTGGTGACCGTGTGCGCCAATTCTGGTAACTGCGACGTTCCAGGAATTCGTTGTGACCGGTGTAGACAACGATCAAATCTGGATCGTATTCGAGAACCTCGTTGAGGATCGCCAACACCCGGTAGCTTGCATAGGACAAGCCACCGCAATTGATCATTTCAATCTGACGGCTTGGCGATTGAGCGTCGAGATTTAGCTTGAGCCATTCAGGGAAAGCGGTTTCCGTACTATATGGCTCACCCTGCGTGGTAGATCCACCTAGAGCAAAGATGCGCAGCGTGTTGGCTCCCTTGCGGATAGGGAAGGCGGCTGGGCGAAACAATCGCAGCCGCTCGGAGCCGATTTCGTATTGCGTCCTCGTGGCGTCCACTGCAAAAAGGGGTTTAAGATGGTGCAGATCCACGTACGGATCGATGGCGGCTGGTCGTGCCGGTAAATCAAATGCTCGTAAAAAAAATTCGCAAAGAACTACGGGCAAAAGTCCCAATAGGATCGCCATTAGCCGAAGCCAGGGACGGTGCCATCGTCCAGCGGAGCGGTTCACCATGACGTGTTTCGCAACAGGATTAGCGTAGAAGTCTCACTTGGTTGAGACCTTCCATGATCGAATATCTCAACTGTTTCCGCTACACCCCGCACCCAGCCTATTAAACAAGCCGTTAGAAGCCCGCGTTAAATCGCGGTTATTTTTGTTCGCGGTAGGTTGTCCAGGAGGCGTAAATCAAACCAGCCGATGCCAAAATAGCCAGAATGTCCGTGACCGCACTGACCGCTTGAAACGGAGCCATGGCACTTAGGCCCGATAACCCAAATACCAAATCAAGTGTAAAGAGGAGAAAGACGAGGATGGATAAAACCAACCCAATCAGACACAATACTTTGGGCATCAACCAACCTCGAAGGTTCGCCGGAAAAGTTCAGGTGCGACGGCACCACGGTAGTATAGTCCAACTTGCTTCCGTGTCACCTATGTCACCTATATCTCCTGCATTATGCAGACTTACTGGCTTGGAAGCTGCCCGCTAAGCCGCAAAACCCGTACATTTGGTTCACTTGACAAGGTAATTGATATGGCTTTGCAGCCACTTCGTGCACAAATGCCGGTAGCGGAGCGCCATGCCTACTTCGATCACGCGGCGGTTGCACCAATTCCCAATGTGGCGGCTGAGCGTCTGCGTGGATACGCGGAGGAGTTCAGCCGGAACGGGGACAAAAACTGGTTAGAGTCCGCCAAAATCGTGCACCAATTGCGGTCTGGCTTGGCCCAACTGCTCGGTGCCAGCGAATCGGAAGTTGCACTTGTATCCAATACCACTCAGGGGATCAACCTAGTTGCCGAGGGCTTTCCCTGGAAAAGTGGTGATAATGTCGTCATTCCGGAAAATGAATTTCCTTCAAACGTGGTGCCATGGAGAAATTTACAGCGGCTCGGGGTGGAACTGCGCACGCTGACGGTACCGGCCGATGGAGCTCTATCGCTCGACGCTCTTGGCCAGTTAATTGATTCGCGGACGCGGATAGTGGCGCTCAGTTGGGTCGGCTTTAGTAGCGGTTACAGGCTCGATTTGAGCGCTGCGGCGGAGTTGGTGCATGGCCGCGGAGCGTTGTTGTTCGTCGACGCGATTCAGGGATTAGGAGCATTTCCGCTTGATGTGCGTGCTTGCGAGATCGATTTCTTGGCGGCTGACGGGCACAAATGGTTACTTGGACCAGAGGGGGCGGGAGTTCTGTTTGTACGTGAGTCATTGCTCGAACTGCTCACTCCGCTGATGTTGGGCTGGAATAGTCTAGCCGATGGTGGCTTTGATCCGCGTTCCACGCGGCTCAAGACGACCGCAGCCCGCTATGAGGGAGGTTCCACGAACATGCCTGGCATGTTGGCGTTCGAAGCCAGTCTCGGTTTGCTCCTCAGTTTAGGTACGCGGCGTAGCGATAGCCCGATCGCTACAGCCATCCTGGAGAACGTGGCCATCCTAGAAGAGAGTTTGAAAACCGCTGGCTTCGAGGTGCACTTACCGGTAGCCAGCGAAAATCGTAGCGGTATTCTGGGGGTCGACTGGCCCGGTATGGAACCTTTTTCAGCCCGCAAACATTGTCTCACAAACGATGTCATACTGAGCGTCCGCGGCGGTCGTTTGCGGGTCAGCACGCATGCGTACAATGATCGCTCCGACATCGATCGGCTCGTCGCCGCTTTGGCCACAGCGCGTATCTTGCAGTCGAACTAAGGGACCGTTCGCAATTCAAAGTTAGCGGAAGGGAGCGAGCCCTCCGGTTTCTCGGCACCGGACGGCTTGCGCCCTTCCGCTAAAACTGCAATTTATTTACGGATGGTCCCTAACCCACAGCTCCCAAAATTTTCCTAGTTACCATTATGTCGCACCAGATTCGCACCGCTGTCTACACGGGTTCCTTCGATCCGATCACGCTTGGTCATTTGAACGTGATCGAGCGGGCGGCCAGCTTATTCGACAAACTCATTGTTGGTATCGGCGTCAATGTGGAGAAAAAGCCGTTATTTGCACCGGAGGAGCGGGTGGAGTTGATTCGCCAAGTCATCGCTCATCTCCCCAATGTCGAAGTCCAGACCTTTACGGGACTGGCCGTTTCCTTTGTACGGCAGTGCGAATCGCGCGTCATGGTGCGGGGGGTGCGTCCCTTAACCGATATCGCTGGCGAGTTTACGATGATGATGGCTAATCGTCAGTTAGATACCGACGTGGAGACTGTCTTTTTAATGGCGGACGAGGAGTATTCCCATGTTTCGAGTTCGCTCATCAAACAAATCGTCCAGTACAGCAGCGACGCGATGCTGGCAAAATTTGTGCCTCAGGCCGTTATAGGCCCATTACGCGAAAAAATGGGGCAGCCTTAGCTTGGTCCGCGCTACTTGGACACCCATGTTGGTTCCCATCCCTGACGATAGGGCTTGGTCACCCAAGCTTGTGCTGCCGGTAGATTCGTGATCTGAAGGTCGGCAGAATTCCACGCCAGTTCCTGCCCGGGGAAGCGAATACCGATGGTCCCAAGCAATACGGTTTCGGTCAACGGTCCTGCGTAATCAAAATGGGAGGTGGTTTCGCCGATGCCACGGCAGGCGTCCGCCCACTGGGTGTAATGATCAACTCCTGCGATGACAGGAAGTTCAGCGCGGGAGAACTTTTCAGTTGGGAAGAGCTGGGGCATGTCGACGTGCGGGATGACTAACGAGCCCTGTTCGCCTACCAGCACTGAGCCCGCTGCTGGCAAGGTGTAGGCCTCTGGAATGCTGCCGAGTTGATCGCGCGGAGGGAGTACCCCGGCGGCGTCATACCAGGTAACTGGTAACGAGTTTCCTAACGTATATTCGGTTCCTGGAAATTCGAAGCGGACGGTCGCGCGATCGGTCCACGACTCGGGCATCAGTGCCGGAGCTGTTGCGGTCAGCTTCGTGGGGGCGGTCAACTTGAGCGACTTGAAGACGGGGTCCAAAATATGGCATCCGAAATCGCCCAGCTGCCCGGTGCCGTACGCTTGCCAGCCGCGCCAATTGAATGGATGGTACATGCCAATTTTGTAGGGACGCTCTGGTGCAACGCCTTGCCAAAGATCCCAGCGTACTTGCGACGGCACGGGGTCGCTGCCGGCTGGCCGCGGAATGTTCCTGGGCCAACTTGGTTGTCCACCTTGCCACGAGTGCACTTCTTTAACCTTGCCAATCATCCCTGAGTGGACCCAATGCACGGCGGTGCGGTAGGCAGAGTGAGATTGGATCTGGTTGCACATTTGCGTCACCGCCTTATGTTGCCGCGCGGCCGTTTGCACCTGCCGGGCTTCAAAGACAGTATGAGTCAGCGGTTTTTGGCAAAAAACATGCTTACCCAAGTGCATGGCAGCCAATGAAATCGGAGCATGCATAAAGTCAGGCGTCGAAACCAGCACACCTTGCAGATCCTGTGATTCGTCTAGCAGTTTTCGCCAGTCATCGTATTTCCTCGCAGCCGGGTATTTCTCAGCCGCTTGACCGAGGTGTTTTGCGGAACTGTCGATGTCGCACAGCGCGATCACCTGCACTTCGGGGCTGGCCGCCACTCCGGTTAGATCACTCCAGCCTTTCCCACCTGTGCCGATACTGGCAATTCCCAGTCGGCTATTGGCACCGTACACACGTGAATACTGGAGTGCGGGCAGCGCGAGTGCTGTGCCAGCCAGCGCGGCCGACTTGATCAAGGAACGGCGGTTGAACAATTGGGTCATCATAGTCTCCGGATGAGCAGCAATAATTTGAAGTCGTGCTATTCTAATCGACTGGCCGATGGAACAGGGTGGTCAAACTCGATTTGTTGCAAACATCAAAACTTGGCTCATGCCAGAACAGCGATTGTGGGGCCACGGTTGTGGGGCCACGGTTGTGGGGCCATAACAATTTGAAGATGTGGGGTGCTACGAGGCGGCAGTGAGTGCGGCCGTGGCATGTGCGGTGGCATGTTGCAGTCGGCTGTGCGACAATGATGTAACGATTTATTGATCACCATTCATCCTGAAACGATCGTTTGAAGAGCAAGCTTCAACCATGGGATTAACTCGCTTGAACCCTCTGGCGTCGATGGTTATAGGCTGCGCGCTGTTCGCCAACGTAACACTGATCGAAAATGTGCGTGGCGAACCGATCGATTTCGTGGCACAGGTCAGGCCTATTCTGCAGCAACATTGTTACGCTTGCCACGGAGCGGAGAAGCAAAAGAGCGGCCTGAGACTCGACATTCGTTCCGAAGCGTTCAAAGGAGGAGACAGTTACGGCCCAAGCATTGTACCGGGCGATAACGCTGCGAGTCCCCTAGTGGAACTCATCACCTCGACCGATCCTGAGTCGCGTATGCCTCCGACAGGCCCACCGTTGAGCAATCCGGAGTTACAGGCGCTGATGACTTGGATTGCCGCAGGTGCCCAATGGCCAGAAGGCGTAGATCTCGCGGTACTTGAAGATCGCCGTGACCACTGGTCCTTCAAGCCGCTGCAACAGGCGCCGTTGCCCCGCGTGCAAAATCGCGGGTGGACTCGCGGTGGCATCGATACGTTTATTCTTGCGAAGCTGGAAGCATCGCAATTACAACCCGCACCCGAGGCTGATCGCTTAGCCTGGCTGCGTCGCGTTAGTTTCGATTTAGTAGGCCTTCCCCCCACGCTTGAACAAGTGACTGCCTTTAATCAGGATGCGCGTGCTGATGCATACGAACGAGTTGTCGAGGAATTGCTGCATTCGCCACGTTACGGCGAACGTTGGGCACAGCACTGGTTAGATGTCGTGCGTTACGCAGATACACACGGATTTGAAGTCAATACGGAGCGCCCCAATGCCTGGCCGTATCGCGACTATGTCATTTCCGCTTTCAATCGGGATGTCCCCTACGATGACTTTGTGCGTGAACAAATCGTTGGCGATCAGCTCGGCCAAGACGCCGCGACCGGCTTTCTGATCACCTCTTCAGTCTTGTTACCCGGTCAAATTGGCAAAGATGAACCCTCGATTCGCCTCGCGCGGCAAGATTCGCTGGACGAAATCGTCGTCAATCTTGGGCAAACTTTTCTGGGACTCAGCATCGGCTGCGCGCGTTGCCATGACCACAAGTTTGATCCCATCACGGCGCGAGAATATTACTCCATGCAGGCCTTTGTGGCAGGTGTCGAGTACGGGGATCGGGAGCTGCGTTCGCCAGAGGCCGCAGCCTTACGGCAACACGAGGCGCATTTGATATCGCGTTTGGTGGCCATCGATCATGAACTGGTACGATTCGAGCCACTCGCTTCCATCGGCCCCCGCAGCGAGCGTATCGGCGATGTTACCCCGGCACGTGCGGCGGTGAATGCCAAACGCAATGGCGATCGATTCTCTCCAGTTTCCACCAAGCGTCTGCGATTCACTATTAACGCCACGAACAATCTTGAACCCTGCATCGATGAGCTAGAAATCTACGATACGGAGAATCGTAATGTAGCGTTGGCGACATTCGGTACGACGCTTACCTCCTCCGGAGATCGCGTGGCGGCCAATCGGCACGAATTGCGTTTGATTAATGATGGTATCGTGGGCAATTCGAGCAGTTGGATGTCGAATGAAATGGGACGGGGCTGGGTGATTTTCGAGTTCGTTGCGGATCAATCCGTCGAACGCGTCGTGTGGGGCCGCGACCGTACTGGAAATTTCTCCGATCGTTTGGCGACCGACTACCGCATCGAAGTGGAAGATGCGGCTCACCAGTGGCAGTTGGTGGCCGACTCGATCGACCGCACTCCCTTCGGTGCGACTGCCGAGTCACAGACCGCGGCGCTTGATACACTGGCCGGACGCAGCGCCGCCGAATCGCAACAAGTCGACCAACTGATGCGCGAGAAACGTCACGTCGAAGGTCAAATGGCGGCGAGCAAGATTGGTCAAATTGCTTTTGCAGGTGTTTTTCGGACTCCCGACGAGATCCATTTGCTCAACCGGGGCGATCCAGAGCAACCCCAAGAAATCGTTCGCCCTGCAGTGCTGAGCGTGATTGGAAACGCGGATGTGTTCGAAGATGCGGCGACCAACAAATCCGGCCCGATGCGAAACGTACCAGAGGCGCAGCGTCGTATTGCACTTGCCGAATGGATCGCCAGTCCACAGCATCCGTTAACGGCACGCGTGATCGTGAATCGTATCTGGCAGGGGCATTTTGGCATTGGTTTGGTTGATACCGCCAGCGATTTTGGTCGCACGGGCGCTTTGCCTTCGCACCCGGGATTGCTGGATTGGTTGGCGGCCAAGTTGATAGCCTCAAATTGGTCGATCAAACAACTGCACCGAATGATGGTGCTTTCCGCCACCTATCGACAGTCTGCCCGATTCGACCCAATCGCCGCGGAGCGCGATGCTGATGTGCGACTATTATGGTGTTTTCCATCGCGCCGACTTGAGGCCGAAACAATTCGCGATTCCATGTTAGCAGTCAGTGGAGATCTGAATTTGCAGACGGGAGGTCCTGGATACAATTTGTTCAATCAACGCGGCGGTTTGTCTGGCTTTACACCTGTCGAAGTGTTTGACGAAAAGGGCTTGCGCCGCATGATTTATGCACATAAAGTGCGTCGTGAGCGCGAAGCGACCTTTGGTGCCTTCGATTGTCCAGATGCGGGGCAAAGTACCTCGCGCCGCCGCGAATCGACCACCCCCATCCAAGCTCTGAATTTACTTAACAGCCGTTTTACGTTAGATCAATCCGTTGCGTTTGCCCATCGCATTAGCAGGCAGGCCGGGGAAGAGCCCGCGGCCCAAATCGATCTAGCTTTTCGATTCGCCTTGGGGCGCCCCCCGAGCCAGTTTGAACTGGACGAGACGTTACCTGTCGTTCAGGATCAAGGATTGCAGACGCTGTGTCGCG
>JBBQRC010000233.1:0-7513 GCA_038215215.1 Pirellulales bacterium | reverse complement strand
GGAAATCAACTGCGGAAGACCTCGCTTTGGGGCACTGTGTTGGCTACCGTCTGGCGAAGTCTTCTGGACAAGATTTGGCTTAGAAAACCGGATCCTGCTCCCAAGTCAGCGTTTTGTGGCTGAATATATTGACTTGACGGGTGATTTTGTGGGATACTTAGGGCCACTTTAAGCATGGCAGTCGCTGCCTATGCTAAAATTCACGGCGGCCACAGCGCCTTGTGTGCGAAATTTGTGTTTCGCGCGACGGGGCGTGATTTGATTCAACCACAGGTTGAACTACAAACTTGTGCGACCGCCAACACTATTAGAAAGGGGTGAATCAACCACGTGGCTCCACCAGGAAATGATCAAAGAACCGAGCGCAACCAGCCGACGCAGAACCAAACGAGAATCAATAACTACATTCGCATTTCGCAGGTCCGAGTGATCAGCGAAGATGGTGAACAACTCGGAATCATACCCACCGAACAAGCACTCACGCGGGCTCGGGACGTTGGACTCGACCTTGTCGAAGTGGCTCCCAACGAAAAACCTCCGGTTTGCCGAATCATGGATTACGGCAAGTACAAATACGAAAAAAGCAAGAAGCGGCACGGGCAGAGCGCCAGCCATCACGGAAAAACAAAAGAAATTCGTTTGCGCCCCAAAACCGGCGAGCACGATATCGGCTTCAAGGTGAAGCAGGCGGTGGGCTTCCTCAAGCACAAGGACAAAGTGCAAGTTTCCGTCATCTTCCGCGGTCGCGAAATGGCTCACGTCGAAGAAGGTCGACGCGTCATGGAAAATGTGATCAAAGAGTTGCTCGAATTTGGCAAACTAGAGGCCAATCCACAGCAAATGGGCAAACGGATGATCTGCACGATAGCTCCGAAGTAATCCCTGGGATGAAAACAAAACAAGCTGTTGGGGGAATGAATGGCCGGCGCGCCGCGTTGATCGTCGCTGGCAGCTTGTTGTTGGTGCTACTCGTCCTCGGCTATGGTTTGTGGTTGTACAGCCGTATCGAACGCTCGCGTGAAAAAGCGGCGACTGCCTGGCGCAGCGTCGCATCTGCACTTTCTCTGCGTCACCGTGCCTTCGAAAAGATCGTCGCCCGAGGGGTAGACGCTCAAACTGTCGACATGGCGTTGAGCGAAAAATTCCGTCTAGCCGTCGATGGTTTCGCCACCACAACTCAACTCGACAAACAAGTCGAAGCAGCTGAGGCGGTTGAGCAGCAACTCGTGGAAATACGCCAGTCACTCTCGAACCGGCCTGAAGCCGCCGACCTGGTTGAACAGTGGGAGCAAGTGCGCGTAGAGTCAGCCGAATTGACCTCCTCGCTGGACGTTTACCGAGCGGTTGTCCGCGGCCAATTGGGATTGCGGGGCAGTTTGGGGGGGAAGTTGCTGCTGTTTTTCATCCGACTTAGCGGCCCACGCGAGTTCCGGATTCTGGCGGTCATTCCGAATAGTCGAATTCTGTAAAGTTTGCCGGATGTAACGCCGATTCACTGGTTGTGGGACAGAGGTATCTGGACACACGCTTCGATGGTGCATTACTCATTTGAGCCCCCAGGTACCTTGACGCCTCGCCGTTTGGTTAGTAGACTTCGCTGGATTAACTTGTTGCCTGCAAATGACTTATGGCATTTGCCCGCACCGGCGAAGGAGCTTGCCAAGTGACAAAAAAAGAGATCGTGAAGACGATTTCCGATAAGACGGGACTGACACAGCTTGATATCAAGAAGGTTGTGCAGCTAACGTTTGATGGTATTGTCGAAACTTTGCTAGAGGAGGGGCGAGTCGAGCTGCGTGACTTCGGAGTCTTCCAAGTCAAGAAGCGCAAAGCTCGTAAGGCTCGCAATCCACGTACTGGTCATCAGGTTGAAGTGCCTGAGAAACTGGTGGTGACCTTTAAACCTGGCAAGTTAATGGAGGCCCGCGTTCAGGAACTGGAAAATTCATTGGCTGCCACAGCCGGTGGACCAGGCTTCCAAGATGATGGCCCCAACGACGAGGATGTTGAATCCGACCACGACGATTAGTTGCCTGTGAAATGGACTGCAAATGGTTGCACCAGTGACCTTCGGATTGAATCGTTGAGTGTCTTGCGAACTGTTAAAAGATTGACGCAACTTGTAAAACGCGACCCGATTCAACTCGGCTCGCCCAGCAAGAAGGTTCACGGAGGAACTAAGATGCGACGCTGGATTTGTGCTGCTTTGCTGCTAGGGTGCCTAAGCACTACTGGTTGCGTGATTCCAATCTACTCTGCTATTCCGGAACGACGGGCCGAGCAGTTGATCTACACTTCGGAAAACCTGCGACTAATGCTCCAAGAGTGGGAACGCATTTGGTTCGTCGACCAACCCGACCATATGACACCGTACCGCGTTCACGGCGGCGTGATCTAACTTTATCGTGGCCAGTTTCCCGGCGGCTGCGCGCCGGGTGAACCACCGTCGGTGGTTGCGATTCCAGACATAGTTGCGATTCCAGAGATATCAAGGCGCTGCTCGCCGATATCAGGGCCGCACGTCGCGATGGCCACACTTGGCCGCGCGGAGGATATAGGCGCTCCAACCTGGCAGCTACGGTTCCCACTGCTTCAGCCGTGCCTCGAGGATATCGAGCGGCATACACCCATGGCGCAAGACTTGATCGTGGAACTCGGGCAAGCGGAAGCGGTCGCCCAGTCGCTGCTGGCACAATTGCCGCAATTCGCTGATCTTCAACTGGCCAACCTTGTAGGATAGTGCCTGCGCAGTGTACGCCATGTAACGCTCTATTTCTGCAACTGCGCCTTCTTTGCTAATGGGTTCATTGGCCATCATGTACGTGATGGCTTGGTCGCGCGTCCAGCCCTTCCAATGAATGCCCACATCGACTACCAATCGGATGGCGCGATGCATCTCGTCCCCGAGTGCCCCAATCCGTTGCTTCGGATCGGTATACAAGCCTAACTCTTTGCCAATCGATTCGCAGTACAACGCCCAGCCCTCGCCATAAGCACCGTACCACAAAAAGCGTGCAAAGCGGGGCAGCTCCTGGTTCTCTTGCTGCAGCGAGATTTGATAGTGATGCCCCGGCAAGGCCTCATGCAAAAATAGCGATTCCATTCCGCCGGTAATGTTGAACTCCTTGGCATTGGGAATCGGCGTGTAAAAAATCCCAGGCCGCGAACCATCCGCCGAACCAGGCATGTACTCTGCACTCGCGGTCTTCTCTCGAAACGCCTCGGTGCGGCGAATTTCAAAGGGTGTTTTCGGATGATTCAGGAACGCTTTTTGGAGCTGTGGTTCGAGCTTGCTGCGAATTGCGGCGAAGAAGCCAATGACCTCCTCGGGCTGCGAAAAGGGCTTGAATTGAGAATCCGTACGAAGGAATTCAAAAAAATCCGCCAAGCTCCCCTGGTACTTCATCTCCAAGCGAACCTCTTCCATGGCATTACGAATCCTCGCCACCTCTGCCTCACCCACACTAAAGATCTCGTCGGGAGTTAACGGCGTCGTCGTCCAACGTTTCACCCAATATAGATATTGCTCGCGCCCCCCGGCCAGCGCCGAGATGCCCGCCGTATCTCTTGCTGCGGGTAAGTATTCCGATTTCAAGAATTCACCCAAACCGCGATAGGCGGGCATGACTTTGTCGACAATCGCGGTGCGGTACGCGGCCGTGAGTCGCTCGCGATCGGCCGCGTTGAAGGTCTCGGGCATCTTGGTGATGGGGCCGTAAAACAAACTCTTGGTGGGATCTTCATTGACGATCGTCGCATCCACCATTTGCGGGATCATGCGCTCGACGAGAATTTTTGGCAACACATAATTATCCTGGATTCCCTCACGAAAACGTTCGATGGCCATACGCGACCAAACCGCAAAGGCGTCAATGCGTTTCAACCAGTCGTCGTAGTCCTTGACGGTCTTGAACGGATGGCTGCTCGCTCCGCTCCCCATCTGAGCGAAAAACAGCGGCAAGCCATCAAACTGGTTAAACGGAATGCGATCGAAGTTGTACTGCATCGCTTCCAGTCGCTGCGTCAACTCATACTCCAAAATGTCCGCAGCCAAATGCAGCGAATCGCTGGCCAGCGTGCGATCAAGGCCACGCAATTTCCCCAATGAATGTTGATAAGATTGAGACTCTTTGGCTGCAAAATCCGGGGCAATGTCGATCTGCAATTGATCGTTATAGCGATTGTCTCCAAACGCCGTCGCTTCCAAGGGGAATAGAATGAGGAACTGCTCATGGTAATCTTCGAAAAGCTGCTGCAATGCCTGATCGGGCGACTGGCTAAATCCAGGCGCGGTCGAAAATGTAAAGATAAGCACCAAGGTCAAAAGGAAATCCCAGCGATTCATAGACGCTCCGAATGTGTGCCAAAGCCAACTGAAACTGAACGCTCCTATTGTTATCTCACCTACCCATTGAATCCATAGCCCAATTGAATCCATAGCTTATGAATGCCAATTCCTGTCGCGAAGTGAATAATCGCGTTTTCGGTCTCGAGAGCCCCGTCGTCCTGGTCACAGGCAGCGGTTCGGCGCGCGTGGGGCGGTGCATCGCCGAGCATTTTCGAGAGGCCGGTTTTCGGGTCGTGTTGCATGCTCACCAAGCGGTCGCCGAGGCCCAGCAGTTGCTTTCCCGCTGGGATCATCAGGGACCAGACGCCGCACTGCTAGTCGGTGATGTCAGCGATGAACAGCAAGTTATCCAGTGGCGAGCGCAAGTGGAGGCCAAGTTTGGGCGATTGGACGTCTTGGTCAACTCGGCGGCCATCTGGGAGCCAGCCGCTTTGGAGCAATTGACCGCCCGCGACTTCGAACATTTCTTTCGCGTCAACGCCTTGGGCACAGCGCTGATGAATCAGCAATTTGGACTGCTCATGACCCAGCAGGAACGTGGTGGCGCGATCATTAATCTTGGCGATTGGTCCACCATTCGCCCCTACCGCGACTTTGCGGCTTACTTTCCGAGCAAGTCGGCGGTGGTGAGCATTACGCAGTCGATGGCCGTCGAACTGGCGACGCGGAATCCCAATGTGCGTGTCAATGCGATCCTCCCCGGTCCAGTTCTACTGGCCGACGCGGTGAACGATGAACGCCGACAACGGATCATCAACGAGTGCTTGCTCAAGCGTGAAGGAACCCCCGAAGATGTAGCTCGGGCAGCGTTCTTCTTGGCCACCAGCCCCTTTGTGACCGGCGTCTGCCTGCCCGTCGATGGCGGCCGCACGATTTACGCTGGTATGTCGGCGGATCCGATTGCCCACCCCAAAGTGTCGGGGTGACCCAGCGAGCTTTAACCAGCTCCGCTCGCTACTCGCCACTCGCCACTCGCCACTTGCCACTCGCCACTCGCCACTCGCCACTTACCACTTGCGTGGATCCGATAGGTAGAAGCTCCGTAGTTGCTCAAACCACTCGGGGAATTCTTCCGCGAAATCCTGTGGAGCCTCGAAGAAGGCCTCTGAGCTGACCGCAAAGAACTCTGCAGGGCTCTCACAACCATAACAATCGAGCACGCTGGCGGGACCAAATTCACAACGGTTTTTCAAATCCTCCATCGCGTCTCGCATGATCTCTTCCCAGTCAGCAATTGCACTGTCCGCCAGGGGCGGAACGCCGTCCGCATTGCCTCCGTTGAACATGTCGAGCTGATGTGCAAACTCATGTACAACTAGGTTGTGGGGAGTCGCGCGATTGGGTTCAATGACATCCGACCAGGAGATGATGACCGGACCGCGAAACCAAGCTTGGCCCTCCAGCCGCGTGCGGCTTTCCAGGTGCATGCCACTGCCAATGGAACTGCGACGAGGAGCCACAAAGTTATCGGGATAAACCAAGACTGTTCTGACGTCGGGAAAGAAGAAGGGTTCATTCCAGCCCAACACGAGCAAACCGGCTTGGGCACTGATCAGCAGCTTCATTTCATCGACGAGCGTCAGGCCTTGGCAACCTTCCCAGTTTTTCTGGCTGCAAAAGTTAATTGCCCAGGCTGTTAGTTTGTCCCGCTCGCTAGCCGACATACCGTCCCATTGTGGGAGTGTCGGCGTCACGCGCGCGGCTACTGTCGCCAACCAGCGTTGCTTCTGGCGGCTCGCACCCGTCAGCCAATCTAGCCATCCAAAAAACAATATACGTCAATCGTATCGAGTCGTTATAAATGAAGCTCGTATTGTACCGCAATGCGACCCAGGCAGTCTATCATCCAGTCCCAAGCAGAGTCAGCCTGGCCGTCTCCACGAATTGATAATAATGGCGTCCCATTAAAAGGTAATCAACGATGTCGAGCAACACGATCAAAGCTGTTTTTATGTTGGCCGCTCTCGTGGGGATGGGCTACTCCTTTGATGTCGCTACTCAGGGGAAGCCGCTGAAGGTTTACATCCTGGCCGGACAATCCAATATGCAAGGTTCGGCGCACCAGCGTACCTTCGCAGCCATTGGCGAAGACCCGCAGACGACCTCAATGCTCAACGACATTCTCGACTCAAACGGCGATCCTATCGTTTGCGAGCAGGCTTGGATAACTTATCTGACAGACAATGGCGATGGTAACGCCACGCGAAGCGGTCAGGTGAAGGTGGGTTACTTTGTCCGCTTCGGCAAGGCACTCGCTGAAGCAATGCTCGAGTTGGGTCGGGAGTAAGTCTTCAGCAAAGAGAACCCTGAACGGAAACATGATGTACCGACCGCCGCCAGAATTTTCGAAGGCGTTGTATTGGCACTACCATCATTCCGTCCAACACGATTGTCCAGCCACACCGTGGCGGCAGATGTTAGACCCGGGTGAGCGCCTGCGAGCCTGTGGGCGAGCATCGCGCGACCCGGGGTACCCGTTTGAATTTCTCGGTTTGTCCGTTTTCTCCGGATTGCAGCGGGATAGAAACGGATGACGACCTAGCAGATTTTCGTTGACGATTTTTCGATGATTTCCAGTCTACATTTCTTGATCCATCGCTCACGTACCGCAAGTCATTGTTGGTTATCAACTTGAGGCTTTTCACCAGCGGAGGGCAAGGGAGTCGAACCCTCAACTGCTTGCGCAGCGACTGATTTCGAATCAGCTTCCTAACCATTCGGTTACCCTCCAGAGAGCCTTATTGTGGTCTCCACACGCGTTTTCGACAAGTGAGGCAAGCAACTCTATTGTGCGTCGCCCTTCGTTGAGGAGGCGGGTGATTTCTTGGAGGCGGCTGGCTTGGAAATCGGCGGTTTGGCTGTGCGCGGGGTCAGCAGCGATGCGAGTTGATCGTCGGAGGTCTGGCTGGGGGCACCCGCGATGGGAACTTCAAGGCCAGCAGTCCAGAGTACCCCGTTGGTTACCAACTGCCGCATGCCCGGCAGCGACCAGGCAGCATGGGCGTCGAGCCCCGTGAAGGCAAACGAGCGGCCGCCCCCCGGCCGCTCGTAAACCCAGGCGACCACGTCATCGTCCAGCCCCGCGCGACTGCCAGCGTAATCTTTGCCAGACCAAACAAGCGGAGTGACCCCCTTGAGGCTGTCAACAAAAATAATTTTATTGAG
>JBBQRC010000232.1:0-7526 GCA_038215215.1 Pirellulales bacterium | reverse complement strand
TTGTTTCCAGCAGCATCGAGAGGTTCACAGATTCGAGGAATTGCTGCGCCCGGCGAGCATCGGGGCCGTCAACGCCACCCACCGATAAGGTAAAGGCCTTGAGTCTGGCAGGGTTTTCGCCACGCATCAGTAGCAAATGGTAGAGAACCAACAATACCGAACCACTGTCTACGCCACCGGAAAACATCACCCCAATGGGCTCGCGTCGGTCGATCGAGTCCAGCCAACGCGTACATTCGTTGGCCAGTGCACCGATGTAGAGTTGGCCAATTTGCGCAATATTAGCAGGTAAGCGATTGGGTTGCGGATTGAAAAAACGTTGGGTGACTGGATTCGGGTCCGGGCAACCTACCAACTGCAGTTCGAGCAAGTGATGGGCTGGTACCATGCGCGTGTAGGACGCATGGAATTGATCCGCCAGTCCCTCTTCTGCCAGTGCGGCACGAATTTGGTCGATTCGTTCGGCCACGATTAAGCAGGGACCGGCAGCCCGCTTGGCGAGGAAATAGCGAATCGGTCGACCAATCGAACGCGCCATGCGGACCTGTTTACCCGCGCAGCCTAAGATGGCGAATTGACCGTCAATCTGAGCAACCTGTGACGGGTCGCCCGACTGCACACACTGCAAGGCTTCTTCGTAACTCAGGTTCAGTAAGATGTTCTTGGTGGGGTCGATAAGATCGACAATGCGCTCAATCGTTGTCACACTATGCATCGACTTGCTAACAGTTTGCTAGAGGTGCAGCGGAACCATGAAGCGACTCTCGCACTCCTCAGGTTCAAGGGCTGGAGAAATCCAGGGGATTTGTTGGCCGCGCGATAGATCAGTGGCAATCATTTGACGCGCCGTATTGACCAACGATGCCAGGGCTTCACGGACTGTGACGGCTTGAACTTCCGGGATGGGGAGGTTCGCGGCGCGGGCGCTGGTACCACCATCTTTCCACTGCTTGACTAAGACCAACAAATTGTAGACTTCGACAGATTCCGTGCGCGGTGCGGTCCGTTGCTCGACCCCAGTTTCGATTGGCAACGCTGCATTCAGAGATGTACTCATGATCGACCAAGCCGACTTTTGAAAACGAGTGAGATGCCGTTGCGACTTCACTTTCGTCGCAGCTAAGACACGTAAGATGATAACGCTCCTGGCCGGACTTGGGGAGTAATTTCCGGACAATGCCTTCAAAACAGTCCGGCGGTGGGGGTTTCTTTTGTCAAAGGCGAACAACTTAACTGGGCTCGCCACAACATTTCCTGCGGAGAATTTGTCAGTTTTTTCGAGTTGCGCGCAAACGGGCTGATTTTGGAGCGCGGTGCGACAACATATCCTCGTGATTCCCAAGCAGGGAATTTCGTCAAACTGATCTGGAATCAAGTCTCTCGACTGGCTAACATCCGCCCCTAGGCAGGCGAGCCACTCGCAGTTGCCGCAAGTTCTGCGGTTTGGGCTGCCATTGCCAAACTTTGAGAATCTTCGTGCAAACGAGGCCTGAAGAGCGAATTATCTGGTCAAGGAGGACCGAAGTGCAGACCATCAAGACCGGTATCGTTGTGGCGCTTCTCCTGGCCGTTTGCTACGGTGCTTTCGTTGCCTTAAACGCCCCTGAACCTCAACTCCCCGCCGAGCTTGAGGAATGGGCCAATGACGGTCAACTGGATCGTTTGATGGACATCGAAATTCCCACTCAGAGCGGAAGTGGAGGACTAAATACCAGCCTCAGTCCGGCCTCAAACGTCTCTTTCCCAAGTGTCTCCCTGCCAACGATGTCGCCAGTCGCTGCGCTTCCTGAGGCAACCCTGCCCGACCTACCGACATACGATCTGCCAAGGACACCTGGCGGTACGGTGAGCCCTCCTACTGCTCTGGTTGGCACGACTACCAAGTCCGTCGACTATGCGGCCATGGGCCCAGCCATCAAGCTCCCGCCGTCACTGGGCAGCGCAGACAGCGGTGGATCGACCAGCCTAGTCTTGGATGCGGTCACTAAAACTAATCCGACCAAATCCGCTTCGCTTGCTGGTGAGTACCCGGCCATCCCTTTGGTTGCAGCCACGGAAAAGGTTCTCGCTGCACCCGCCGGTAACGCTACTGCGGCACAGCCGCCGCTCCCGCCGTTTTCTGTCGCTCGCGAGCAGGCGTTGAAACAGGCTAATGACGGTGACCTAAAAGGCGCTCTTGTGGCTCTAACCGCGTATTACAACAGTCCTGAACTGCCTCACTCAGAGTACACGGACCTGTTGGAGATTCTCGATGCTCTGGCGCGAGAAGTCATTTACTCCCGCCGCCATTTGGTGGCTACGGCGTATGTGGCTACCGCCGGTGAGACGATCGCCAGCGTGGCTTCCAAGCATCATATCACTCCCGAACTACTCTCCAGTATTAACCAACTGCAGACCGCAAACGTGTTGATTCAAGATCAACAAATAAAAGTGTTAGACGGTCCCTTTCGCGGCGAAGTGGATCTGGCTCGCGGAGAACTTACCGTGTTCCTCAGGGATATGTATGCAGGTCGTTTTCCGATTTCTGTGGGCGCGGATCCTGCACCCCGCAGCGGGCATTTCGAAGTAGCCGATAAACTTCGAGATCGTTCGTATTATGGAACCGGCAACAAAGTGATCGCCGCTGATGATCCCAAAAATCCTTACGGTGGTTACTGGATCGATCTCGGTCACGACATGTGTCTTCACGGCTCAGCGGAAATGGTTACGACCGATCTGAAGACCGCCGGCTGCATCAGCCTCGCGCCGATCGACGCGGCAGACGTCTACAGCATGTTGATTCAGGGAAGCCAAATCGATATTCGTAATTAGCTGTTAGCTGTTAGCTGTTAGAGGTTGCGTTTGGTCTGGCTGCCAACCCTCTGAACAAATGGCTGGTAAAAGCCATGTAACTACCTGCGTGCTGGGCGGAGCTGCAGGCTGCGGCGATAGCCGCCTTCGAGTTCCCACAAAGGCCTTTCGCGTTGGCAACGATTCGTTACCATGCTCTCACAGCGCGCAGGGGCAAAGCCGCCCCACGTGTCAGCGGCGCGGAAATTACAAGCGACCCACGCGACAGTTCACAGCCAGCGGTGAATCGACAAATCCACACTACGCAGAGTAACTGATGACCACCTACGACCGAGAACGACTGATTGCATTGATCAAAGAGCACGCACTTCAATTCGGCTCGTTTGTCTTGGCCAGTGGCAAGACCGCTTCGTTTTATCTCGACTGTCGCCAATTGACGCTGCACCCGCAAGGCGCGAATCAAGTTGGGGCCGGCATGCTTGCAATGCTGGGACCTGAGTTACCTGATGCGATCGGCGGCATGGCAATTGGTGCAGATCCTATTTCGGCCGCCACCATCACCTTGGCCGGTCAGCAGAATCTCGACCTGTGCGGCTTTATCGTACGCAAAGAAGCCAAGCAGCACGGGATGGGCCGTCAAGTGGAAGGCCCCGTCAAACCTGGTATGTCTGCCGTCATTGTCGAGGATGTGGTGACCAGTGGCGGTAGCGCCTTAAAAGCTGTGGAGGCCGCACGCGAGTTCGGATTGACGGTCGATCGCATCTTGGCTGTCGTCGACCGACTCGAGGGCGGCCGCGAGGCCATCGAAGCTCAAGGTATCCAACTCCAAACCCTCGTTACTGTGAGGGACTTGGGCGTTCAGTCTTAAGTTGCAGGTTTCGCATTTTCCGTCTCCGCCAGGTTCTGCTACGGTGCCACGAGCTCGTCGGGGACTAAGGGCACAAGGTCCTCTAAGAGCACAAGTATGGAAACTTCGTTGCATCGACAACTCAAGCTGATGTACGCTTCCACTGCCGAAAAAACGGAAATTGGAGTGCTAGGGTTTCGCATCGACGCGATCGGACGTCGCGGGGAATTGATTGAGATTCAACACGCCTCGTTAGGCGCGCTGCGCGAAAAGACCAAGCGGCTGTTAACTGAGCAGACCAAGCGGGTGCGCATCGTCAAGCCGATCGTGGCGCTTAAGACGATTGTCACCCTCGATGCGCCGGGTGGCGAAGTCATTCGCCGTCGGCAGAGTCCCAAGCGGGGTGTGCTGCTGGATATCTTTCTGGATTTGGTTTACTTCGGAACCGTCTTCCCACATCCCAAACTGACATTGGAAGTCGTGTTAATCGAAGCCGAAGAAACGCGTGTCGATCGGGCACAAAAATCGCGCCGTGGCAAGCGCTATCAAACACTTGAACAGCGGCTTGTTGGCGTGCACTCGCGAACGGAATTGATGAATTTAAAGGATCTGATGTCGCATTTGCCAATGGAAAATCTTGCTCAACCATTCGATACAGCCGAGCTAGCTGCTGCTCTGCGCCGACCTCGGTGGTTCGCGCAAAAGGTGGCCTATTGTTTGCGCCAAAGCGGTGCTGCCCAACTGGCCGGCAAGCGTGGTCGTAGTCAGCTTTATACGACTTCCAAGATGCTCGCCAAAAAACGGAGTAGAATAATCATTCCCACACATCAGGATGCAGCATAGTGCATCTTGTTTAACCCTAAATTCAAGCGTGGATAAGCCACTTTGTTGAAGTTTAGCTGAGAATTCCGTGACCAGCCTACAGCTCACCGTATCGTGCCCGCAATGCAACAAGACACTACGCGTACCAGCGTCAGTCGCGGGCAAGGCAGTACGCTGTCCTGGTTGCCAGGCGGTGGTAAAAGTCCCTGTTTTAGTCCAGGCGACGCCAGTGCCAACTCAACCGGTCGCCAGCGCTCCGATCAGCTCGCCCGATCCTTTTGCCAGCCTGTCGACGTTGCCTCAGCCGGGTCATTACGGCACCTACCATCCGCCGGCTAGCGTCAGCGTGATGCCTTATCCTCGGCGGGCGACCTCCCAACGACAGTCGTCCGGCAGCGGCGGGGGACTCAGAGTGTTCCTCATCGTGTTGGCAAGTTTTGCGGGGCTGGCGATGTTGGGGGGGATCCTGATCATGGCGATCGGATTGATGGGCTCGAAGCGACCCTCCGCATCACTCACACCCAGTTCGGTAGCCATTCCAACTTTCCCAGATCTCGGGGCACCTTTCACCCGGTTCTACGATGGCTCAGAGGCGTATTTTGTGAGTATATCGGGGCAATCCGGCCCGGGGGGCTCAATGCAGTTTCGGGTCTATTTGCCGGCGGGTACTCACGCCAAGGCCTCGTTGCCATGCGTGTTGGTCGCTCCGGCAGGAACTAATCTATTGTATGGCGCAGCGCTGGACACTGGGGATTATCACGATGAAGCACTGCCGTACGCCGAGGCTGGAATGGCCGTGGTCTGCTATTCACTGGACGGCGATTTCCCTGAATCTGAGCAAGCTGATGAAGCCAAGTACACGCTTGGGCTCACGCGCGCCTACGGCCAATTCATGGCGGCTAAAGCTGGCGTCGTGAATGGTCGCAACGCGCTCGAGTTTGCACTACAGAAGTTGCCGCAAATTGATCCACAGCGGATCTATTGTGCGGGTCATAGCTCAGCCGCCACGTTGTCGCTGTTGCTGGCTGCCGAGGAGCCTCGCATTGCGGCCTGCGTAGCCTATGCCCCCATCACCAATTTGGAAACGCGATTAGGCGAAGCGGCTCGCGACGCCGCTACACGCAGATTGTTGCCGGGTTTAGCAGGCTACTTAAAAACCGGCTCACCGCTTCAGCACGTCGACGATTACCACTGCCCGCTGTTCATCTTTCATGCCCGTGACGACAGCAACGAACCGTTCGAAAGCACTGCCGCGTTCGTAGCTAAATTACAGGCCACGTCAGCGACGGTGAAGCTGGCGACGGTCAACCGAGGCGATCACTATCAGTCGATGATCGATCAGGGCATCCCTCAAGCTATCCAGTGGCTCAAGAGCAAACCCGAGACCGCCAAGTGATAAGCCGGCCAACTTACGGGGTGTCGAGTAAGTTGGCCGCGCAATACTCCTGAATACTTCTCAATACTCCGATGCACGTGGTAGTTTACGTGGATGCGGCACTTCTGCGGGTTCCGGTAGTGGTCCCTCGTTGTACTCTAGCCATTGCAGACGATCGAGCTCAGTGGCGTAATAACGCAACCAAGTGTCCTCGTCGGATTCATCCAGACAGCGCCAACACAAATAGTTGCCCGGTAAGTCGACTTTCTTTTCACAGGCGGGGAGGATGTCGCGATAAATGACCGTAAACAGTTTGCGATCTGTCAAGTGTTCGGTCATGTCCAACACGACGCGGATGAGGAAAAGACGATCGATCGTGTCGTACAGCAACGTCCTCAGGAGATCGTCGTCGAGCCGATCTGGGCTGGGGATGGACAGTGGTGGACTGCACCACCGACTGATGGGCAAGGCCGGGGCGCGCTCCCAGGCCAGCATTGACTCGAGGAAATCGTTCTCCTCGCGCAGGTTCATTTGACGAAAACTCACTAGGGCGACAGATTCGTCGACGTAGGGTTCGAGTTCATCGCGAAGTCGCGCATTGCGTAGCAGCAGTTCAACTTCGTCGGGGGCAGGTGAGAGGTGGCTCATGACTAGTGGGTTCCGAAGTGTGAAGGCGTTGTTGAGGTTCGGAGTCCGACCCGAAGCCTGGACATTCAACTCGCGCTGACACGTTCGACTTTATCCGGCTCAAATCAAAGCTCAATGGTTTCTTTAAAAATTGAGTCTGATAGCGGTGATATTGTTTCGCTGACCTCCGCAAAAACCACATGACCCACACGTTTTGACAGTTTTAGACCTCCCACTGGCGGTTTAGCGACCAAGCATCAAGTGCGCAATGTTGACATAAACAACGATTCCAACAATGTCATTGATGCCCGCCACGAATGGGTTGCTCATGATGGCTGGTTGTAGCCCCAGGCGGCGAAACAGGATGGGCAATAGGGAGCCTGAGAAAGTCCCGCAAATGACCACAAACAGAATTGTGATGGGGACGACACATGCCGCCCATATTGTTGGTGCCAGCAGCATGGCGGGAATCATGACCAGGGCACCCAAATAGGCTCCCAGGAGCACGCCCGTGGCCAGCTCTCGCCACACGATTTTCATCCAATCCTCGACACGCACGTCACCGGTGGCCATGGCGGCAATTATCAGGGTGGAGGACTGGCTGCCCGAATTGCCCCCCGAGCCGATGACCAGTGGAATGAACCACACCAGCCACTCGAAAGTTTCCAGCTCTGGTTGATAGTGCCGTAGCGCCAGTGCGGTCGACAGTCCAGCAAAGGAGAGAATGCCCAACCACAGTCCTCGTTTCCAGGTCAAGGTAAGGATGGGCGTGCGCATGTAGCTGTCTTCCAAAGGGTTGACACCCGCAATCCGCTGTACATCCTCAGCCGCTTCTTCGATGACCACATCGATGACGTCATCATGGGTGATGATTCCAAGCATGTGGCGCTGGGCATCGACAACTGGAATGGCCAACAAGTCGTATTTGGCAACTTTTTGCGTGACGCTCTTTTGGTCGTCATTCGCATTAACGGTCACAACGTCGGAATTCATCAGTTCCGACAATGGTCGGTCAGGCTTGCCGATCGACGAAACTAGTTTGCGGGTACTGACCACACCGCGAAG
>JBBQRC010000231.1:0-7527 GCA_038215215.1 Pirellulales bacterium | reverse complement strand
TGACGATGGCTGCAACCGTTAGAATGGTCCACACACTGGTCGGCCAGCTCACGCCCCCCATATCGCCCCAGCGCTCGGGCATTTCAAAATCGCTCAAAAAGATCGGCCCCAAATGGGCATTTTGGATAAACGTCCCTGTGGCACTCGTGAGGCAGGCACGGCCTTGGCTGACCAACAGTGGCATTGATAGGAGGACGATCAAAACAAACCCAACAAGTACATCCTGTCCAGCGCGAGGTTCGGAGGACTTCCACCGCTTCACGAGTCTGTCAAACAACAGCGGTGCTAGCGGCAAGAGGAGAAAGCCCAGGAGAATCGCCAAGCCATAAGTATTGGTCACGGTCTGCCGCCAGTCGACGGCTTTAGGTGCTACCGTATGTAGCCTTCCTTCGTCACCAAAAACTAGGATGCCCGATTCAAAAACCAACACTCCGAGCGCCGCTGGTCCGACTGCTGCGCAAATCAACCGCAGCGTCTGGCCGAGCGGGTTGACGCGGCGTATGGCGAGCCAGGCTAGAGCCACCAACGGCAGCAACACCAATAAAACATGTGTCTGCCGCATCCAGAATGCAATTCCCAGCGCCGCCGATCCTAGCAGCATCCAGAGCACTGCGCTGCGGCGCAATCCGTTTAAGTAGGCCGCAGTACCAAAAATCCCCCAGCACATAGCGGGCGCGTCGGTCATGAAAGTGAATGCATGGCCAAAGCAAAGTGGATTAAAAGCAAATAGGGCAGCCCAAAAGGCACTAAACGATGGCGAACAACCCGAACTGCGAGCGATGCGAAAGACCGTCCACGTGGCCAGCCAAAGTTGAGCGATGACTGCTAGATAGAGTACGCGGTAAGAAAAGCCGAGCAACCCAGCCACAGCTCCCCCCAACACCACATGCGCGGCCGAACTGGCAGAGAGCTCACCCACTTGTCGGACAACTTGGTAGCGTGCTTCTTCAGCCAAGATCTGCGCCGGACGTCCATAAAAAGGATCGTCGTTGGATGGGAAACCACCCAAGTCAGCAAACCAAAACCAGCACAGCAGCCAAGGCAATCCCAAGCCTAATGCGACAACCTGACGGCCGCCCAAAACGAACTGCTTTGCCGCCTCGTCTTCTCGTGCCATGAAGAAACCCTATCTGCAAACCTGTCTACGCACAATTTCCTACGGCACAATACTGCTTTCAAAGCTTCGAAACACGGCTTTGAACTTTCGCCAAGCCACTAGAATTTCCAGCAAGAGTTTGAGCGCCTGACCGCAAAGCTAAAGTAAAAAGCGTTGGCCCGCACGCAAATCGGCAAGCAACTTGCGAAAGTTGGTATTACGTACACCTGGCCGTAAAATGGATATTATTAAATGCGGCTCAGCCTACAGCGTCAAGTTTTTTGTATGCCCCATGCCAGCTTTCTAAAAGAGGGTTGTATGACGGGCCGGAAAAAGCGTACGAGCCGACTGCGATCGATGTCGTGCTCGTTCCGCCCCAACTCCCCCCCACCCGAGGTCTAAATGCGAGCGGGATTTCTATTTTTTCTCATGCTCTGTCTGCTGGGCTGTAGCAACCCCGATGCAGAAACCACCGCTCGCGTGCAGGAAATTGGGAAGGTACGAGGTAATCGAAGTAGTGGTTACAGCGTTGACTTGCAATATGCGGATGTCGACGCGAAGCTAATGCGACAAGTGGGAGCGCTGACCAATCTCACTTCACTGGTACTGAACGATACCCAGATCGACGATGCCTCGTTAGCGGGACTGTCTGGATGCAAGAGCCTGCGCGAACTGTCGTTGAGTCAAACCCAAATCACGGATCGGGGCTTGGAGCAGGTCGTCGAGCTTTCCGCATTGGCGAATCTTCGCTTGGGAAATACCTATATCACCGATCTTGGCCTAGCCTTGTTGCCAAACTTGGCGGAATTGCGATCTTTGTCGCTAACGGACACCGAGGTGACCGATGACGGTCTAGCTTATTTGGCAAAGCTGCCGGAACTCCGAGAATTGTCGCTCAGCGGAACCCAAGTTACCGACGCTGGACTACCGTTTCTGGCGAAGTTGCAGCGGTTGGAGAAGCTCAACTTGCGGAATACTCAGGTCACCGGGCAAGGGTTGAGCGCGCTGCAGTCGCTGCCAAGTTTGCAGGTTTTAAGTTTGGGATATACCCCAGTCGCTGATGATGCTGGCGAGGTGCTCAGCCGTTTTACTGCCTTGGAGGATCTCGATTTAGCCTTCTCTAAAATGGGCGACAGTGGTTTGTTGTTGCTGTGCCAGGCACCCAGGCTCAAGACGCTGAATTTGCACGGGACGGAAGTTACAGATCTTGGGCTGGCTGAAATTGCGCAGATCGGCCAGCTATCGCGTATTACACTTGGGAAAACTCGTGTTTCCAGCGCTGGGGTCGACTTGCTACAGCAAAAGTCGCCAAAATTGCTTATTGAGCGTTGACGGTTAAGTTCCCAGGCAGACCGTGCACAGGCCGGCCGTGCAAGTATCGCTTTGGCTCAGTCCTCCAGATAGAATGACGACTCCCAGTGGTCGCTGCCAGTTCTGGATTCAGAAGGAAGTGCCGATGCGGACCGAAATGCCCGATTGCCGACCTGTCATTTCTGTAATGGCGACCGATGCGCAACAGTGGCCCTCGATGGGAAGCCTTTGGTTATGTAGCTTCATCGTTTTCGTAGGTTTGCTGACGTTGTCGCTGCGGCCGGTACATGGTCAGCTCCCGGCTGAGATCCATTGCGAGCAGCGGAGCACTGCCCTGAGCGCGATTCGTGCCCAGGGTGGCGAGTTACAAGTCGATGATGGAGGACAGGCGCGAGAGTTGAGCTTTGGTCGCTCGCCGGTTTCCGACGCGGTTATGGGCTCCGTAGCTGTTCTGCATGAGTTAGAGGTACTTGATTTGGAGGGTTCCCACGTTACAGACGATGGGCTTGCCTGTCTGATCGGTCTGCGAAACCTGAAGAAATTGTCATTGCGGAACACCGCAATTTCGGACGCTGGATTGGTCGCGGTTGGGCAAATTTCAGGCTTGCAGGAGTTGTTGTTGAGCTACACTAAAGTGACCGACGCCGGTTTATCTCAGCTCGTTAATTTAAAAGATCTACGGCTACTCAATTTGCGTTTCACCGCGATCACCGGGTCGGGACTAGGGCAGCTTGATTCCTTACCGTTTTTATCCACGCTCTACTTGGGGGACTCTGGCCTCGACGATGCGGGTGTCGCCCAATTGACTCGGCTGAAGCAGCTGCACACGGTGGGCATGGGACATACAAAAGTAACGGACCGGGCGGCGCAGCTGCTGCAACAGTGCAAAAAATTGGAAAATCTACACCTCGCAGATACGCTGTTAACGGATACTGCAATGGAAAGTATTGGCCGCATTCGGAGCCTAAAATCGTTGGTTATGGATGATAATTCGCTTACAGATCATGGCTTGGAAAGCATTGCTTCTCTGACGAGCCTGCAATCGCTATCTTTGAGCGGAACTAATAACAGCGACCGGGGTTTTGAGATACTGAAAGGCTTGCCAGGTCTGGAGTCCCTGTCCGCAAAACACACGGGCATCGGCGACGAGGGCCTAGCATGTTTGTTGACAATGAAGAATCTCCGAAAACTGTCACTCGATTCGACAAAAATCACAGACGCGGGGGTGAAACAACTCGGGAATTTGAGCCAACTCCAGGAGCTTGGCCTAGCTCGCACAAAAGTTACTGACAAGGCTTTGGAAGACTTGGTGGTACTGAAACAGCTGGAGGATTTGAACCTGTACGCGACACGAGTCACCGATCGGTCGATCGATTCCTTAAAAAAATTGGTTAGTCTCAAGCGGGTGAGGCTGGGGCGTTCGGGTGTGACCAAGCGAGGTATCCGTGAATTGCTCAGATCAAACCCTCAACTCGAAGTTCAAGATTGATGGTTGTGGGCCGATTTCTTAGTTGGGTGTACTTAGTTCTCGGGCTGTCGGGGGCGTGCTACGCTCAAGGCGGCGCCTCGCTTGACAAGCCTCGGTATGAGCGCGACGTCGTACCGTTGCTTAAAGCTCGATGTATCAAGTGCCATGGTCCCTCCAAGCAAGAAGGCTCTCTTGACCTGAGCACGGCTTTTGCAATTCTCCGCGGTGGCGAAAGCGGTGACGTCATTCAACCGGGCAGTCTGGAAGATAGTCAGCTTTGGGAACGTGTTTCCACACAAGAAATGCCACCCGATGTTCCGTTGGACGACCGCGAGCTGACTCTGCTTCGCAACTGGATTTCGCAAGGTGCCGTTGGTCTGCCGTCGCGGGAGGAATTGGGGACAGTGGAAACGCAACACTGGGCTTTTCGTTCGCTACAGCCTGTCAGCGTTCCCAATGTAAAAAATGAAGCAGTTTGTCGAACCGATATCGATCGATTTGTGCAAGCCTTGTTAGAAGTCCGTGGACTTGGGATTGGGCCGGAAGCGGATCGCTCCACGCTAATCCGACGGGTGAGCTTCGATGTAACGGGGCTGCCGCCAACGGTTAAAGAGATTGCCGATTTCTTGTCAGATGCCAGCGAGGACGCCTACGAGCGCATGCTCGAGGGTTATCTAGCATCACCCAGATATGGAGAGCGCTGGGGTAAACAGTGGTTGGATGTCGCAGGCTACGCAGATTCAAATGGCTATTTCGATTCCGACACGGATCGGCCTCTGGCCTACCGCTATCGCGATTACGTCATTCACGCCATCAACGCGGATAAGCCTTTTGATGATTTTATCCGTGAACAACTCGCTGGCGACGAATTGGCTGGACTCGACGCGGAGCTCAACCCTAGTCCCCGAGTTATTGAACTGCTGGAAGCGACGCATTTTTTACGCAATGCACAAGATGGCACCGCCGATAGCGATGGTAACCCCGACGAGATTCGTGGCGATCGCCAGGCGGTTCTGGATGCGACGGTAGAAATATTCGGATCTGCACTGTTTGGACTGACGCTGCAATGCACCAAGTGCCATGATCATAAGTTCGAGCCGGTCACTCAGCGGGATTACTATGGATTGCAGGCCATACTGGCTCCAGCCTTCGACGTGACAAACTGGGTACCGCCGCCGCAGCGATTTGTGATTGCTGCCACCGCGCAGGAGAATGCGGCCTTTGAGGCTGCGCTGAAGCAGGGAAAGGTTACCGAACAAGATCGCCCGGGCAAGATCGCTGCGGTTCGCAATTTATCGACTACCCCACCCGATGTTTTTATCCTTAAACGGGGTGATTTCAACGCCCCGGGCGAAAAGGTTTTACCGTCAGGGTTGGCCGTCCTAGCCGATGATGATGGCGATTTCTCCCAGCCGGGCCTCAACTCAGATTGTCAGGACCTTGGCTACCGCCTAGCTTTTGCCCGTTGGTTAACGCGTCCTGCAGGCCGACCTGCGGCTCTGTTGGCCCGCGTGCAGGTCAATCGCCTGTGGCAGCGATACTTCGGTACGGGGCTCGCTGCCACTACTGCAAATCTTGGCATAAGCGGTAGCGCTCCCACTCATCCCGAACTGCTCGAATGGTTGGCGGACCAGCTTATCAATTCCGGTTGGAGTTCACGAGCCGTGCACCGCTTGATCCTGAAGTCAGCCGCCTACCGTCAATCGAGCGCTTTGAACGAGGAAGCGCACCAGATTGATCCTGATAATCAGTGGCTGTGGCGGATGCCTTTGCGGCGCTTGGAAGCCGAAGAAATCTACGATTCCATGTTATCGGTCAGTGGTGAACTGGATTTGCACATGGGCGGACCTGCGACGAAAACTATTCGAGTGGATGTCGGCGAAGTGTCCGTGGCAGAATTGTTGCCAGGCGGCAAGCGCAGAGCAATTTATCTTCAGCAAAGGCGAACGCAGATTCCAACGATTTTGCGTGTCTTTGATGCCCCCTCACTCGTCACGAACTGCGTGCAGCGGTTGCCGTCCACGATCCCTCTGCAATCATTGACTCAATTGAATTCAGAGTTTGTGCTCACGCGTGCTGCCAACATGGCCAAGCGTTTGGCGCTAGAAGCAGGTCTCGAAAGCGATCAGCGAATCATACGGGCCTTCCTGCTGACCCTAGCACGTGAACCAGACAATGAGGAATTGCAGGCCTCATTACGTTTTATCCGGCAGCAGACGCGGCAATATGTTGAGGAAAGTTCGGTGCCCCAGCGACGTGCATGGGCCGATTTCTGTCACTCATTAATGGCTAGCAATGCGTTCCTTTACCTCGAATAGACCAGCCTCGGAAGGGGCTTCGCCAGTGCTTCGACGATCTTTCCTCTCCCGTTCCGCGGGCGGGGTAGGAATGCTAGCGTTGGCCCAATTGCTCGACGCTCAATTTCCGATCGCGGCGGCTCTACCCGCACACAATCCTCAGGCGCTGCCTGCGGCCGGCACAGCTCGATCCGTAATTTGCTTGTTCCAACACGGAGGCCCCAGCCAAGTTGATTTGTTCGACCCGAAGCCAGCCCTGCTCAAGTGGAATGGCCAACCTTACCCACGCGGCGAACTGGAGGTTCATTCGGAAAAGGAAAGCGGAAACGTACTAGAGTCGCCATTCAAATTCAAGCGTCAGGGACACGCGCAGATTGCGATTTCGGAGTTGCTGCCGCAACTTGCAGGAGTCGTGGACGAGATCACGTTGATTCGATCGATGACGACCGACGCGGTAGATCATGAAGCTGCGTTGCGCTGTATCCACACCGGACGTCGTGATGCAGGGTTTCCCAGCTGGGGATCATGGATCAACTACGGCCTTGGGTCCGAATGTGAGAATCTGCCCGCCTACGTTGTCCTCTCGGATCCAGGTGGCTTACCCACGGATGGCGGTCGCAATTGGAGCGCTGGCTGGCTACCTGCTGTTTATCAGGGGACTGCCTTCCGAAGCGCGGATGAGGCGCCGGTCGTCAATTTAATAACGCCGTCAACTGTTCCCGCGGGGGCTCGCCGGGAGCAGTTGGCATTCCTTGATCTTTTAAACCGGCATCATCAGCGACAGCATCCGGAGAACAACGAACTGGATGCGCGAATTCGGAATTTCGAACTGGCCGCCCAGATGCAGACCTCGGTACCAGCCCTGCTCGATCTAAGTGGTGAAACTCAGGCAACCCGTGTCATGTATGGCTTGGAGCGAGAGGAGACTCGCGAGTATGGAACTCGATGTTTGTTAGCGCGACGTTTAATAGAACAAGGCGTGCGATTCGTCCAAGTATTTCTCTCTGGACAGCCCTGGGATACACATAAGGACAACGCGGGCGGACTTACGAATATGTGTGGGATTACGGATCAGCCCTCTGCAGCCCTGCTGCGCGATCTCAAACAGAGAGGACTGCTAGATTCTACGATAGTCCTATGGGGTGGCGAGTTCGGCCGTCTGCCCATCGCGCAGGGCACCGACGGCAGGGACCATAATCGCCACGGTTTTTCAATGTGGGCTGCCGGAGGCGGATTCCGGTCGGGCTATGTACACGGCGAAACGGACGAGTTCGGCTACAGAGCCGTACGCGACAATGTGACGATTCACGATCTTCATGCTACCTTGCTTCATGCTTTAGGCCTGAATCATCTCC
>JBBQRC010000230.1:0-7565 GCA_038215215.1 Pirellulales bacterium | reverse complement strand
AGTTCGAGATGTTACAGGCGATCAACGCCAAGCATCTGGCGGAGCGTCCTGGAGAGGCGGCTCTCGAGGCCCGGATTCACTCTTTTGAACTCGCCTATCGCATGCAAATCGAAGCGACCGATGCTTTTGATATCCAGCAAGAGCCAGAGCACATACTCAAACTTTATGGCGAAGGGCCTCAGAATCGCCAACTGCTGATGGCGCGACGTTTGGTGGAACGTGGTGTCCGCTTTGTCCAGACTTGGCACGGCGACATGCAACCTTGGGACAGCCACACCAACATCAAGGATGAGCATCGGAAGGTGGCCAGCGAATGTGACCAGGGCTTGGCTGCGCTCATTATCGATCTGAAACAACGCGGCTTGTTGGATAAAACGCTCATTTTGTGCACCGGAGAGTTCGGTAGGACGCCGTCGGTTGAAATGGGTCAGAATGGATCGGGTGCCTCGCAGGGGCGCGACCACAATCATTGGGGATTCTCGTTGTGGATGGCAGGCGGAGGTATTAAGGGTGGAACGATTTACGGAGCGACTGACGAATTTGGCTTCAAAGCGGTCGAAAATCCGGTTTCGATTCACGACCTGCACGCCACCATGTTGCATCTGCTCGGATTTGATCATGAGCGCCTCACCTACCGCTATGCGGGACGCGATTATCGGCTAACAGACCTTTCCGGCACCGTGATCCGTGACATCATCGCCTAACATCAAGACGCGTTCGACGTAAGTCTCAGCGATTGCGCACACTAGCCACTTTGACGCAGGCCAGCTGCGGCAATGATCCACCCCACCACGGAGGAAGGGAGTTCTAACACAATTTCCACACTTTCTCGACTTTGGTGGGTTCTCGATTAGGCCGTTTCCGTAATAATTGCGTACGCCAAATCTTTCATTGGTAAATTTAAATGGCGCACTTGAGCAACTCTAGGAGCCGAGAACGATGACTACCCAGCTTCAGGCCGCACTTGCTGGTGAAATAACCGCTGAAATGAAGTTCGTTGCCGAACGCGAACTACTCCCCGTCGAAACGATTCGCGACGAGGTGGCTGCCGGACGGATGGTGATCCCAGCGAATAAAGTGCACTTGCTAGGTGAACTTGAGCCCATGGCGATCGGCATTGCCGCCAAGTGCAAGATCAACGCCAATATCGGCAACAGTGCCGTGACCAGTAATTTGGATGACGAGTTGGAGAAACTGCACACGGCGGTTCACTTTGGCGCGGACACTGTGATGGACTTGTCGACCGGCAAAGACATCGACCGCATTCGTCAGCAGATTATTGCCAAGTCTCCGGTACCCATCGGGACCGTGCCGATCTATCAGATGCTGGAAGAATTGGGAGGCAATATCGAAGATATGCGTCCGCAACACTTCTTGGATATGGTCGAGCACCAGGCCAAACAGGGAGTGGATTACATGACGATCCACTGCGGAGTGTTGATGGAACATTTGCACCTCACTGTCAATCGAGTGACCGGTATCGTCAGTCGTGGCGGTTCGTTGATTGCCAAATGGATGATGGTCCATCGCAAACAAAATCCGCTGTTCGAAAGTTTTGATGATCTGTGCGACATCATGCGGCAATATGATGTCACGTGGAGCTTGGGTGACGGCTTACGACCGGGCTCGATTGCTGATGCCAGCGATGCGGCCCAGTTTGCCGAACTCGATGTGCTTGGCGGACTGGTAACTCGGTCTCTCGCCAGGGGAACGCAGGTGATGGTCGAAGGGCCCGGCCATATTCCGATGCATCAAATTGAAATGAATATCAAAAAGCAGATCGAAGTCTGCCATGGTGCCCCCTTTTATGTGCTCGGCCCGTTGGTAACCGATATCGCCCCCGGATACGACCATATCACCAGCGCGATTGGCGCTTCGTTAGCGGGCTGGCACGGTGCGGCCATGCTGTGTTACGTGACTCCGAAGGAGCACCTGGGACTGCCTAACCGCGAAGATGTCAAACAAGGGGTAATTGCCTACAAGATTGCTGCCCACGCCGCCGACCTAGCGCGCGGCCGTCCGGGAGCTCAGGATCGTGATGATGCACTCAGCCGAGCCCGATTTGGGTTTGACTGGAATGAGCAGTTCCGCTTGTCGCTCGATCCAGATACCGCCCGCGCCTACCACGACGAAACGCTGCCGCAAGACACGTTTAAGTCGGCTCACTTCTGCAGCATGTGCGGACCCAAGTATTGTTCAATGCGTATTACCGAGGACATTCGCAAGATGGCTGACGCTCAGCAACTGGTCGCAATTTCCACCGGCGACGCACCTTGATCTGCTCTCCAACTTTGCAATTGCGATGGACGCATCTAATCTTCACGTCACCGCTCGTCGTCACGGAGTCACTCGAATTATTTCGGGTGGCCAGACGGGCGTAGACCGAGGTGCATTGGATGCCGCCATCGTGCTGGGGATTGCTCATGGCGGTTGGTGTCCCAAGGGTCGTCGAGCCGAAGATGGCCCGATTGCGGACAAATATCAACTAACGGAAACCGATTCGATCGATTACACAATTCGTACGGAGAAAAATGTCGCAGACTCGGATGGAACGCTGATTCTCTACCGCGAACAACTCCAACGTGGAACTTTGCTCACCCACAAAATTGCTAAACAAATCGGCAAGCCGCTGCTCAGAGTTCGCTTGGATCGGCCAGTCTCGATCGACCGGGTCGTTCGCTGGTTGGCAGAACACTCGATTCACGTGCTCAACGTGGCTGGGCCGCGGGCCAGTTCTTATCCGACAATTGAGCAGCAAACTTTCGACTTGATTAAGAAGATCTTCAGCGCTACACCTCCATTTTCTGATTCCCCTTTATAAGTTACCCAGATGCGTGATCCCCATGACGCTCCCGTCGTTTGGCAAGGCAAACATATCCACGCCCGCTGCCTCGACGGTTGGGAATTTGTATCGCGGAACACGCGTCGCCCGGCGGTTGGTATCGTCGCCATGCACGACGATGGCCGAGTCGTGTTGGTCGAACAGTTTCGTCCCCCGGTGGGTACCACTTTAATCGAATTGCCGGCAGGCCTGGCTGGCGACATCGTGGGTGCCGAGGACGAAGCATTGCTGCTGGCAGCGCAGCGCGAACTGGAAGAGGAGACAGGTTACACCGCCGCCGACTGGCAACTCCTCGTGACGGGCTATTCTTCACCGGGACTAACCGACGAATCGGTAACGATGTTCTTAGCGCGCGGCTTGACCAAAACGGGGGCGGGTGGAGGAACCGCAGGTGAAGCCATTCAGTTGCACGAAATACCGATCGACGATGTGCTACCGTGGCTCGCGCATCGCGACCTGGCGGTCGACGTCAAACTCTTGGCCGGACTGTTTGCGGCACAGCGAGCTCTGCGATCATGACAAATTCCCCCACCAATTCCACCAGTGTCGATGAACACCGCCAGGCAGCCAAAGGGGGCGTGCGTATCGCGGTGATCACAATCAGCGACTCGCGGACGCTGGAGTCGGATACAAGCGGTCAGTTGCTGGTCGAGGCAATGCAACAAGCGGGCTATGAAATCGTCGAGCGGCTGATCGTACGCGACGAAGTGGATCAGATCCGGCAAGCTGTGATCCGCTGTTGTGAATCCGGTATGGTCGATGTCGTGATCAGTACCGGTGGGACCGGCATCGCACCGCGCGATAGGACCCCCGAAGCCATCGAAGGACTGCTAGAAGTCGCTTTGCCTGGTTTTGGTGAACTGTTTCGCATGCTCAGTTATCACGAGATTGGTGCCGCCTCGATGCTCAGCCGCGCCTTCGCAGGTCGCCTTCGACAGACACTGGTATTCTGTTTGCCCGGTTCCACCGCTGCCATTCGACTAGCGGTCGAAAAACTGCTGGTGGGTGAGCTTAAGCATTTGGTACATCATTCGCGCGGCTAATAGGCTTTGGCAAAGACAGCGCGACGACTACTTGGCTCGCCGGTCAAGAAACAAGTCCCGGGTTCATTGTTGTCGTCTATCGGAATACACCGGATCGTGACTTTCAGTTCTCCGAGAAGGCCGGCGACTGCCTCTTCCGAAGCAAAGTGACACAGGGCAAAGCCGCCGTGAATCTCGGGCGAATCGGCATTTTTCGGCGTAAAGTATTTTCGAAACTCCTGCTCTGAAGTAATCGTAACGGTATTGTCTTGCCGCAACTTCAAAGCGCGGTTGAACAAGTTCTGCTGAATAGCTTCGAGCACCTCGCTGACAGTGTTGAGGAGTTCATCGCGACCGATGCTCGTTTGATCCCCCGTATCGCGGCGGGCCATGAAGACCGCATCCTTCGCAATATCCTTCGGACCAACTTCAATCCGCAGTGGCACCCCGCGTTTGACGTGATACCACTTCTTTTCGCCACCACGCAGATCACGGTCATCGATTTGCACCTCCAACTCACGCCCAGCATATACTTTTTGCGACAAATCGCGCTTCAGTTTTTCGCAGTATGCCAGCACCTCAGCGCGTTGACTGTCGTCCCGATAGATCGGCAGTATGACCGCGTGGGATGGAGCAAGTTTCGGGGGCAAGACAAGACCATCATCGTCGGCGTGAGTCATGATCAGGGCGCCGACCAAGCGTGTGCTGACACCCCATGAAGTGGTCCACGCATAAGCCACTTCGCCGTTCTGATCCTGGAACTTGATCTCTTGAGCTTTGGAGAAGTTTTGGCCGAGAAAGTGACTCGTGCCGGCCTGTAAGGCTTTGCGATCCTGCATCATGGCTTCAATGGAAAGCGTCATATCGGCACCCGGAAAACGCTCGCCGGCGGTCTTTTCGCCTTTGATAACCGGAACCGCCATGTAATTTTCCGAGAAGTCGGCGTAGACATCCAGCATCTTGCGTGTCTCTTCCAGCGCCTCTTCGGCGGTGGCGTGAACCGTATGCCCTTCTTGCCAGAGAAATTCCGCCGTCCGCAAAAAGAGCCGCGTTCGCAGTTCCCAACGCACCACGTTGGCCCACTGATTGATCAGAATTGGCAAGTCGCGATAGGATTGCACCCACTTGGCGTACATCGCTCCAATAATCGTCTCGCTGGTTGGCCGCACAATGAGCGGCTCTTCGAGCGGGCCAGCCGGTCGCAAGCCACCCGTCTCAGGATCTGGTTCGAGGCGATGATGCGTAACCACCGCACATTCTTTGGCGAAACCCTCGACATGTTTCGCTTCCTTTTCGAGAAAGCTCATCGGGATGAATAGCGGAAAATAGGCATTCTGATGCCCCGTGTCTTTAAACATTTTATCGAGTCGCCGCTGCATGTTTTCCCACAGGGCATAGCCCCACGGCTTGATCACCATGCAGCCACGAACTGGCGAATTTTCCGCGAGATCAGCACCTTTGATAACTTGCTGGTACCACTCCGGATAGTCTTCGGCGCGGGTCGGAGTGATCGCAGTTTTAGGAGCTTTATTCATGATCTTGATTCCAATTCGAGCAGCCTACCAACCTAGCGGATTGAGCGGTTGAGAATCTCATCGAGAGTCCCAACCAAGGAACGAGATTTTGAACCCCATACCCCATTAAGGCAAGCGGGCAAGTCGGCACGACACGGGCAAGTCGGCTTACGAACCCCTAGTCGGCGCATGCGATCTGAAGTTGCGAGATTTCCGGCGTCGTCTCAAAACACGTTACCGCACTCTTTTCCTCGCTCCCTCCCTGCGCAGCAGGCATAGCGAGGGAGAGCGCAGGGTGGCCTGCTGAAAATGTGCTTGATCCGCAGAGTAGATCACCCGGGAAAGTCACTCCCCTCGCCCACGTACTCGGGGGAGAGGGGTTGGGGGTGAGGGGCAGGATCACCAGCTAATTCGGCCCCTCACCCCGACCCTGGCCTGACGAAAATGTCATTGATCCGCAGAGCAGATCACCCGGGAAAGTCACTCACCTCGCCCACGTAGAGCTCCTCCGATTTAGCAAAAGCCAATCGTGCTCGTGCTCGTGCTCGTGCTCAGCATTGCGGTGCTCGTGCTCGTGCTCGTGCTCGCATTGTCCGAATCTAGCACGAGCATGAAAGTTGAAACCCAACGAATCAATTGCTCTCTAAACCGGACGACCTCCGTACTCGGGGGGGCTTCCGAACGAGGCTCTTCCACAATCATTCACCCAGAGTTTGCCCTCCTCAAAAGTAAATTGCAAGGAAAGCGACGGTCCTGTCGGCGGTAGATTGCCGATGGCAGCCTTTGGAATGTTCGGCAAAAGTGGCAATTGACCTCTCCCGATTTGGTTTGAGAACCCGCCAGTGAGTGCAAGGTAAAACACAAAGCGTTGCCTTGCCACTACCCACATTTCGCCCAAGCCGATTGACCAGCCACAGCGTGGCGGCAAAACGTTAGCCCCGGGTAAGCAACTGCGAGCCGCTGGGCAAGCACCGCGCAACCCGGGGTGCTCGAAGCAAAGGCATGTGCGGTGAGCGTTTATGATGCCCTTTAACGGGTTACTGTTTGAACCGCAAAATCCGTTACAGTAACCATGTTTCGAGAGCGTCGTAATTCGCGCAACGTTCCATCGACGCCCGGCAGAGGTTGTGTCGAGCCTCCGACCCTATTCGCGACCGCACGTTTTGGTTTTAGTGAAAGCTGCTTAGGATTTGAAACGGAAACAACTACGTATCAAGCGGTCGGCGAATAATTGGGTTGAGCAGTGCGAACGGAACAAACCGCTCTTCGCGGGTTAAGGGTATTGAAACAAAGACCTGAGACTTGAATTAAGTTACGTTTGGCTCGGTCAACCGCTTGACTTCGACGGTGGATTTCCCCTCGGTCGAATATTTTTTTGGCATCACATCATGCTGGGAAATCGTTTAACCGCGTGGGCATCGCCCCGCGTTTCAAGCAACCTGAAGCGTATCAACGCGGCCCGATGGGCACGCGGTTAAACGACTAGTTCGTTGTTCCATACTGGCGATCAGCACAAATTATCGACCTCGAACTGTTACTGCTGAATTTCAACGAGCCGTTCTGCGAATCGCCTAGGTGGATGGGATCGCTGTTTCGTTAAGTTGCGATCGCGGCTCACACCGAAACCTCAGCATCCTTCAATCTGCCATAGGCGTCCTGCCGAAATCCTCTTTCGCAGGCGAGAAGAGCTCACGAAGACAACGGAAGGTTTGACACCGTGACATCTGATCAAAGATCGGTGGCGTCATCCCGGGAGACGATTAGTCCAACCGCGGCGCGGTGACAGATAATAGCCCTGGGTGAGTGAGGCGAGCCCTAGCGAGCTGAACGTAACCCAGGGTACCTATGCGATCCACAAAGCGGTGAGCGGATCAGTTTCCATTTCACTGGTCGTATTTGAACCGCAACATCCCTGTTGGCTGAGTGCCTGCGCATATTCCAACCGCAGCGCGGTGACAGATAATAGCCCTGGGTGAGTGAGGCGAGCCCCAGCGAGCTGAACGTAACCCAGGGTATCGGTGCGAGCCAAAAAGCGGTGAGGGTAGTGGTTTCCATTTCAATAGTTGTATTCGAACCGCAACATCCCTGTTGGTTCAGTGCTTGCGCTCATTCCAACCGCAGCGCGGTGACAGATAATAGCCCTGGGTGAGTGAGGCGAGCCCCAGCGAGCTGAACGTAACCCAGGGT
>JBBQRC010000229.1:0-7587 GCA_038215215.1 Pirellulales bacterium | reverse complement strand
AGAATATGAAACACGATGATGTCATGGCCGGAATGTCGTAAGTTGCGCATCGCCCGCAGCATCGGCTCTTCTTCCGTCAGCAGATCGCTCATGAGCATGATCAAACTGCGATGACGCAACATGGCCGCCAACTGTATCAGTGACGCAGCCAAGTCAGTTTGTCCGCTGACTTTTAAATTCGTTAACTGGCTCAGAATCGTAGGCAGTTGACCCCGACGACTGCGTGGTGGCACGTTGGCCTGCAGCTTGGTATCAAACGTGACCAATCCCACAGGATCTTGCTGTTGGATCATCAAATAGCTGAGGGCTGCCGAGAGGCAGATAGCATAATCGAGCTTGGTGAGTTTCTGTCGGTAGGTGTAGCCCATCGACTGACTGAGGTCGAGCACCAGGTAGCCGGTAAGATTCGTTTCCGATTCGAATTTTTTGACGTAGTATTTGCCTGTTTTGGCGTAGGCAACCCAGTCGATATCTTTGGGGTCGTCGCCGGGGGAATACCGTCGATGCTCGCTGAATTCGACGCTGAAGCCATGAAACGGACTCGCATGCAGGCCTTGCAAGAAGCCGCGCACGACCATCTTGGCGCGCAAATCCAAGCGTTTGATTTGCGCCGCCAATTCTGGCTTGAGGTATTGTTCAACGGCGACCATCAGTTAGTGTCCTTGCTCACTTGGGTTGCACCGGAGGTGGTGCAATGGGTGTAGCGCCAGCAAACTTGGGAACCGCGGGTTCGGGAATTTCTTTGAGCAACCGCATGACCAGTTTTTCACTAGTCATGCCTTCCGCTTGGGCTTGAAAGTTGGTGCTCACGCGATGTCGCAGGACAGGTACGGCCACACGGCGCACGTCTTCGACCGCAATGCTAAAGCGACCATCCATGGCGGCCATGGCTTTGGCTCCATTGATGAGAAACTGACCAGCCCGTGGACCCGCGCCCCAATCGACAAGATCTTTGATGAACTGGGGTGCCCGCTCGTCGCCAGGACGTGTGGCGCGCACCAGGTGGGCGACATACTTGATCACAAAAGGACTGACCGCCACGCTTTGCACCAATTTCTGAATGTTAACGATCGCCCGGGCAGAGAGAATTTTGTTGACTTCAGGTCGTTCGTTTCGTGTCGTCGTCAGCAAGATCTTTTCTTCCTCTTCTGCGGTCGGATAGCCCACGATGATATTGAACATGAAGCGGTCAAGCTGGGCTTCGGGCAGCGGATAGGTTCCTTCTTGTTCGATGGGATTCTGAGTGGCAATCGTAAAAAAGGGATCGGGCAAGCTGTAAGTAGTGCGGCCGACGGACACTTCCCGCTCTTGCATGGCTTGAAGCAACGCAGCTTGAGTTTTGGGAGGGGTGCGATTGATTTCGTCGGCTAGCAGAATGTTGGTAAAGATTGGGCCCTCAACGAAGCGGAATTCGCGGCGGCCGTGTTCGTCTTCATCCAAGACGTTGGTGCCGGTGATGTCCGAAGGCATTAAGTCGGGGGTGAACTGAATCCGATTGAAGCTAACATCGACGATCCGCGCAAGCGAACTGACCATCAGCGTTTTGGCCAGCCCCGGGACCCCTTCAAGCAAACAGTGGCCTCTGGTAAAGATCGCGGCCAGTAATTGCTCGATCACTTCATGCTGGCCAATGATGACTTTCGCCAGTTCTTGACGCATCGCATCGCGGTGCTCGCGAAACTCGATGAGTAAATCGCCGACGTTTTTGGGCTTGTTGGACACGAGGTACGCTTTGCTTGAAAGTGAACTATATAATGAAGCTGTCTATCGCCATCGCCGCTTACCGTTCACCAAGCAGGGAATGATCATGTCCGCTCGGACAGCTTGTTTCACGTGTTATGTAATGATTGTAACGCTAACACCCCTCGCTTCAGTAGGGCAGGCCCAGATTCCTGGTCCGCGACAACCTCCCGCGCCCGGGGCCAATTTGACGCCGGAAATGGTGCAAACGTCGATCGATCGCGCTGTCGGTTTTTTGTTAAGCACTCAGCAAGACGATGGCGGTTGGTCGGAACATCGCGATTACCCAGGTGGTGTCACTTCCTTGGTGGCGTTGGCATTGATCAATGCGGGCTTGCCCCCCGATCATCCCAAGGTTGCTCGTGCGCTGCAGTACTCACGTCAAAAGAGGCCTGACAAGACTTATTCCGTCTCGCTACAGACCATGGCCTTTTGTGCGGCCGATCCGCGCAAATTCGCCGCCGAATTGCAGCGTAATACCGAATGGCTGGTGGCCGCACAGTTGTCTAACGGTGGCTGGGGTTACGGTGGTGATCGCAATAGTGGCTCCGGCGATCCTTCGAACAGCCAGTTTGCTTTATTGGCTCTGCACGAAGCCCAGCGAGCTCGCGTCGAATTGCCAATCGAAACTTGGAAAACGGTGTTCGGAAAAGCGCGAACTTACTGGATCGATATTCAAAACAAGAACGGTAGCTTTCCTTATTTTCCCGGCGGCACCGACAGTCGCGGTAGCATGACCTGCGCAGGCATCGCATCGTTGGTCATCGTGGGCTCGCAGTTGGAAAATGGCGAAGCGTCGGTGGGGCCAGGCATTCGCTGCTGTGGGTTAGACCAATCAACGAATCGCGAGATCAATCGTGGACTCGCCTGGCTGGGGGATAACTTTACGGTTGATGCCAACCCTGGATTTAATGAATTTCATCTTTACTACTTATATGGACTGGAGCGTGCCGGACGTTTGACGGGACAACGCTTTATTGGTCGACACGATTGGTATCGCGAGGGTGCGCACCGCTTGGGCAAAATGCAGAACGACGTCGAAGGTCAGTTTAAGTCGAATTCGTCGAGCTACGGCAACGCCTTTACGGAGACCGCGTTCGGTTTGTTATTCTTGGCGAAAGGGAAGCGGCAAATCGTAGTCAGTCGACTCAAGTTTGGCCCAGGTGAAGATTGGAACCATCACTCATTGGCAATCCAGCACCTCACCGCCCAGACCGAACTGGTATGGAAACGCGAGTTGGCTTGGCAGACCATCGATATTGAAGCTGCCAGCTTGAGCGATTTACTCGAATCACCGGTGCTGTTCATCAGCGGCTCCAGCATTCCCAATTTCACGAAGGAACATCGACAGATGCTGGCCGAATACGTGGAACAACAGGGAGGCTTCATCTTTGCTGAGGCCTGCGATCAAGATGGTTGCAACGGCCAGCAATTTGACGAGTATGTGCGAAAATTTGCGGTGGATGTGCTCGGCAAACCACTGGAAAAACTGCCACCGGACCATCCTATTTGGCATGCTGAACGATCGGTGGATCTGAAAGCCATGCCTGAGGATTTCTGGTTGTACGGCGTGCAAACCTGCTGTCGACTTGGGATGGTTTACAGTCCGATCAGTCTCTCGTGCCGCTGGCAATTGAATTCGCCCTACGGCGTTCAGCCGAACTATCCGGCGGCCGTCAAGGCCGAATTGGATAACGCCACCCTTGCCGGTATTAACGTGCTCTCGTATGCCACCGGTAAAGAACTGAAGCAAAAGCTGCAGTCTGTGCTGGTGCTCGATGAGATCAAAAGCGACGCGCCCACCGATCGCGGCGTGTTTGTGTTGCCCCAGTTGCAACACAATGCGGGTGCTGATGATGCCCCCCGCGCAATTTCCAATTTGATCGAATGGCTTGGCAAAGAGAATAAGTTTCGCATGAGCAGCGAACATCGGATGGTACCGATCACCACGGAAGCGTTGCAGGCGCATCCGGTCGTTTTCATGCACGGACGGGGTGAATTGCGTTTAAGCGACGCCCAGCGCTCGGCGCTACGAACCTACCTGCAGAATGGTGGTTTCTTATTCGCTGACGCCATTTGCGCCGATGAACAGTTTGCGACCACTTTTCGCCGCGAGATGGAAGTCATTCTCGGAAGCGAATTAAGACCACTGTCGCCGAATCACGAGCTGCTGCAGAGTACTTTTTCAGGATTCGACATTCGTCAGGTTAGTGTCATCGAGCCACAGCGAAATCGAGATCAAATTACCGCCAATCAGCGCAAGATTGCGCCGCTCTTGGAGGTAGCCAATATGAATGAACGCATCGCGGTTGTGTTCTCGCCGCTGGATCTAAGCTGTGCGTTGGAGAGTCGCCATTCGCTGCAATGCCGCGGCTACCTACGTGAAGACGCGGCCCGCATCGGCATCAATATCATTCTATTTGGACTGCAGCAGTAGCAGCCCGGCAGGATTTCAGGCTGGAAGCTTACTGCGCAGGGGCAGGACGTTTAGGTGAGGATGAGCTGATGAAGCTGCTGAGAGGGATCCGTGCGATCAATCCAGCGTCCGGTCCAGCCGGCAGCGTGAGCGGCCTGGACATCGAGTCGCTGGTCATCCCCGATCATGATCAAACGACTCGGATCAAGCGATAGTTCGCATTCTATATGACGAAAGAATTGGGTTGACGGTTTATCGAACCCCACCTGGCTGCTACAGAAAATGCGACTGGCAACTTTTAACTGCGAGTGGCCTGCTACCACCCGTAGCAATCGCGCATCGAAGTTCGAGCCGATGCACCAAGCTATTCCCTGCTTTTCACACAGATCGAGAGCAGCCAGCGCATCGGGATAGATCTCCCAAGCCTGTGGCTCAGCAAAGTGATCCCACAGCCGCGAGAAAATCGCGTCGACAGTTTCGCTCGGAAGGTGTTCGAAAACCCTGCCAACGATGCTCCGCCAGCGCAGCTTTTGCTCACCTTCATTAGTGGCAAAATGTGGGGCCGAAGACGAGCTGGTGGCGGAAAAAACGATGGCGAAACGTTCTTTAATTTGCGCTACGGTTCCGGTCCAACCACACCGGCTGGCGTATTGATGGTAGACATCAGCCACCGCCGGGCGCGCGTAAATCAGCGTCCCGACGGCGTCAAAGACAATGGTGGGTGGCTGGCTACAGGAGCTCAACGATATCCTTGATAATCACAAATGCCATCAAGCACAACAGGCACATCACGCCCGCCATCGTGAGCCGAATTTGTAGGGCTTCGTTTACCGGTTTGCCTCGAATGGCTTCGGCGGTTAGGAACATCATGTGTCCACCATCGAGTGCTGGAATGGGCAGGAAGTTGAGAATCGCCAAGTTGGCACTGAGGAACGTTAAGAACAGCAGCAGCCTCGAGACACCGTGACTGGCTTCTGCTCCTGCCACTTTGAAAATAGCCACAGGACCTCCCACACCGCTGGCGCCAATTTTGCCAGTCACCAGCATTCGCAAAAAGCCGAGCACTTCTTTAAAGCGTCGCCAAGTTTCCCAGGTTCCGAGCGATGCGGCCGTGGCGAAAGAATCGACACTGTGCACATCGGTCAGCGCGGTCAGGCCCAAGCCACGCTGCGGCCAGAACCAGTCCTTGGCATTCTGCAACTTGGCAACTTGCTCGAGTGTCTTGCCGTCCCGCTTCAAATAGCAGCGGATGTTGATTTGGTCCGGAGCTTCCTGAAGCTGGTCGAACACGCTGGGGACGGTCATCGACTGGTCAACGACTTGGTTTCCCAGCAGAATTGCTAGGCCCTGCGCGGGATAGATTTCCTTTAGCTCCGTCTTCATCGCGTCGGTTGGTTCCCAATGTATTTGAACAAGTTGATCGCCCACTAGAAAGGCATCGGAACCGAGGGATTCTGTGTCCACGAAACTAATGGTATTCGTGACATCGTAGGCGATTCCGAGCTCTGTCAGAGTCATAACTCCGTGGTAGGCGGCTATCATGGAGAACTGCGGTTTGGATGGGACGGCGAGTGGGAACGAGATTTCGCTAATTTCCGCTGCATTGGCTTCAGCGGTTGGCGCCACCGTACGGCGGATCTTCAACTCGATCGTTGTTCCAGCCTTGCTGGCTACCAGGCTCGGTAACTGCAGAGATCGAACAACTTCTTGTCCATCCACGGCGATGATTGTGTCGCCAACTTTGACACCGGCTTGTTCTGCAATCGAACCGTTGCGCAACGCCGAAATCGGCCCCATTTTAAAATCTAAGCCGAGTGTTCGGACAGGCACGGGCGGAATCACTACTTCGACCTGTGACGCGTTGGGCTGGGCATCCACGACGCGCTTCAGTGTTAGCGTCACAGGTTGATTCCACTTGGCTTCCAGAGCGGCGGTTAAATCTTTTCCTAAAGGTTCGCCGTAACGCGCATCAACAGGCAGCATCTCTCCATCCACCCCAATGATTTCGTCCCCTGCCTCAATATCTGGTTTCTGAGCGGCCAGGTATGAGTTCGGTAATAGAGGAAGTTCCTTGCTAAGTTTAGTGCTAGCAGGTGAGACAACACCGATCGCAAAATGCTGGCGATCTGGATCGTAGTCCTTGGTCGGCAGCGGGGCGAGTTCCAATCGTTCGGCGCCACGTTCGACCGTCATCGGAATGGCGGCTCCTTGAGTATCCAAGCCCGATATGGCCACTTCTAAGCGAAAGTCGTTGAAGCGCAAATTGGGATCGTCTTCCTTCATAGTCCCAACCCGCAGCAGTTTATCGCCCGGTTCCAAACCAGCTTGCCAGGCAGGTCCGCCACCAATCGTGTCGCCAATGACGGTTGGGGTAAACGGGACTCCGTACCAGTAAGCGACTCCAGCCATGATGACAGCGAAGATTAAGTTCATCACTACGCCGGCTGAGATGATGATCATCCGTTACCACACGGCTTTCGCCGGGTAGCTGCGAGGATCTAGCGGCGCATTTTCATCGCCACCAAGACGAATGCGTTCCGCTTCTTCCTCCGCGTTGCGCGGGTCATCGTCTTGCCCCAACATTTTGACGTAGCCGCCCAGCGGGATGATACCGATGCCGTACTCGGTTTCGCCCCACTTAAATTTTCCTAAGGTGCTGGGTAGCTTGATTGGGCCAAGGGAGATCGGCACATCAAAACCGACGTAAAATTTGTCGCAACGCACCCCAAACGTCTTGGCGGCCAAAAAATGGCCCAGCTCGTGGACGAAAATGACGAAGCCGAGTCCCAACGCGACTTGGAAATATCCCCAGTACGGCGCTAACACTTCCGATAGCTGAGCCGTTTTCGCCAGGAGCATCGGTAGGATGCCTAGCATTTCCAACAAACCTAGAGTTTCGCCTAACATGTAACTGCCCACCGGCCTATCTCCTCTCGCGCCCAACGGTCGAGTCGCAAAAGCTCATCGAGCGACGCGCTTGGATCAAAATGATGTTCTTCTAAAACCTTGCGGCAGCCTGCCACAATGTCAATAAAGCGGATTTTACCTTGCAAAAACAAGTCCACCGCAGCTTCGTTGGCCGCATTCACCACGGCCCCACAACTCCCGCCACGCCGCGCCACTTCCCAGCCTAAATTCAGGGCGGGGAAACGATCGAGATCAACGGGTTCCAAATCGAGCTTGTATGCTTGCGTCCAATCCATTTTAGGGCAAGGACAGGGGGTTCGGTCAGGGTAGGTCAAAGCATATTGGATAGGAAGTCGCATGTCGGGGGGACTCAGCTGCGCCACCACGCTGCCATCGACAAACTCCACCATGGAATGAATGATCGATTGCGGATGCACCATCACCTGAATCTTGTCAGCCGGCAAGTCGAATAACCACCGTGCTTCGATGACCTCCAAAGCCTTGTTCATCATGGTGGCGGAATC
>JBBQRC010000228.1:0-7590 GCA_038215215.1 Pirellulales bacterium | reverse complement strand
GCCCCAGCCAGATGAAAATTGACAGCATTGAATAACTGTGGGAATTGATTTTTCGCGCATAAAAGGAAAAATCCGCAAGTTCTACGTACCTTAACAACGATACTTCCTTTTAGATCGGAGACAGGCGACCAAAGCACTTGGCAGGCTGCGACATGTATAATGTAACGCAAGCCAGTCCAGGGAAGCATTGGCACGCCGGGTGGGCAGTATGGTCGCTGCTGTCTCCCTGAACCTCACAATCGATACGAGGGATCTGTCGATGTCGCGCAGTATGACAACTTTGACTGGTTTGATGCTCTCCCTAGGCTGCCTAGCCTCCACGGGATGTATCGGAATGACTCAAGGACCCAATCTGGGCTTTTTGGGTGTTCCGATTCCTGTAAGTCCCTACTTTCAGGACAAGGAAGAGTTAGAGTTTCATAATCACGAGCGTTATGAACGTGTGCCCATCATCGGCCCCATTACGGCCGGCGATACGCCAATCGCATTGGATCCACCGAGCGACGACGAAGTTGTGCAGGCGCTCGAGAAAGCGCGTCCAACTCGCGGTGGTGTTCCTTTTCTGTGGGAAAAACATCGTAACAACGTCCAGATCGTGAAAGAGAAGATCGCGGATTACACCGATCCACCTCGATTCATTCCGTTGATCGGCATGGCGAGCTTGCATCATGCTCACTACAAGTGCACGATCTATTTCTCGGAACGAACCATTAACGGCTGGCCGGTACCGTACACGCTGGAAGACAAAGAAGCGTCTGAAGTGATGTACATTGACCATAATCACTTCCACATGTGTGGCAACCCAGACACTGGGGCCAATAGCGTCTACTAAGTCAGTGATGCCTTCTCCTGAAGGCACGACTGAAACACCCGACCGAGAAAATATGATCAGCCGCCGGAGTCCCTATCCGGCGGCTGTATTCGTTTGGGAACACAGGAAGTTCACGGGCGACAGTGAAGGCTCGGCTGCAACGGGACTCCGCGGGTAGTATACTGGTGCGGTTATTGCTTCGTTCTCAACCGCGAGTAGCCTGCTTGAACACCGAACGACGTCCCAGAAGCTTCATCGATCCGCAAGTGGTTGCCCGGTTAGGTGCCTTGCCATTAGTATCGCGCAAGCCCATGTTAGGGAGTGTCTCGGGGCGGCATACTAGCCCGCATCGCGGTTCCAGTGTCGAGTTCGCGGAGTACCGCAAATACGTCCCCGGAGATGACCTCCGCCGCTTGGACTGGCGCGTCTATGGTCGGACAGACCGTTTCTATGTGAAAGAATACGAAGCCGACACCAATTTGCGACTGTTGCTGGTGATCGACACCAGCGGTTCGATGGACTTTGGCTCCGTGGGCATGAGCAAGCTCGAATATGCCCGCAGGCTGGCTGCCACGCTCGGCTATTTGGCCATTCAGCAGGGAGACGCCGTCGGGCTCGCCTGCGTGGCCGATAACATCGTGCAGAATATTCCCCCCAAGCGCAACCCAGCCCACCTGACGACGATTTTCGATTGCATCGAAAAAGCAGTGCCACGCGGCGAAACGGAACTCGCCAAGGTGCTGCACGAACTGGCTGAGACGGTTCGGCAACGGGCTTTGGTGACCATTTTCTCCGACCTGTTCGTCGATCCCTCGGCATTACGAGAAGCATTTGAGCATTTGCGATTTCGCAAGCATGATGTCTCGGTCTTTCACTTGCTAGATCCCGAGGAACTCGCCTTTGCCTTTCAGCGACCTACGCGTTTTGTCGACATGGAGGGTGGCACCTCCATCTTCGCGGAACCGGTTGAGATAGCCGACCGCTACCATCAGGCGTTGAAAGACTACTTTGAAGTAGTGCGGAAGATTGTGCTCGAGACGGCGGTGGATTACCGCCGCATCGCCATCGACCAATCGTACGAGTCAGAGCTGACCAATTTTTTGGTTGATCGAGCAAGGGGACGTGGCAGGCGATGAGTTTTCTTCAACCTTGGCTACTGCTCGCCTTGCCCCTGATTGCCTTGCCGATCGTTATCCATTTGATCAATCAATGGCGCTATCAGACGAAACGCTGGGGCGCGATGATGTTCCTGCTGGCCGCCAATCGCATGAACCGTGGCTACGCCAAGCTGCGTCAGTATTTGATTTTGGCCATGCGCGTGCTCGTTTTGGCCGGCTTGATCGTCGCCGTGAGTCGCCCGCTCGCCAGCGGATTGTTGGGGCTGGGGGCCGGTGGTCGAGCCGAGACGAGCCTCGTCCTGCTCGATCGCTCGCCGAGCATGCAGCAGCAAGGGAGCGTCGGTCAATCGAAACTCGACACCGGACGTCGGCAATTGGCTGAAGCCCTGCAGACCCTAGGTTCGACAACTTGGGTGCTGATCGACAGCAACGCTGCGGAACCCCAAGCTTTCAATTCGCTCGATGCGCTCGTCGATTCCCCAGGCACACGTGCGTCGAGTGCCACGGCTGACTTACCCACCATGTTGCAAAGTGCGGTCGACTATCTGAGCGCCAACAAGCCGGGGCCAACAGAACTTTGGATCTGCTCGGATCTACGCACGGCAGACTGGAACACCGAAAGCGGTAATTGGAACGTGGTTCGCGACGCCTTAGAGAATTTCCCACAGTCCGTTCGCATTCATCTACTGGCTTATCCTCAGTCCAGCGAAAACAACCTGGCCATCCGCGCCTCGGATGTCCGGCGTGAGTCAACGGACAGTGGCCATGGTTTGAGCATGTCGCTACAGATCACTCAAACCTCCGCCGACGATGCGGCCACCTCCAAACGCACCGTGCCGGTGCAGATCGAGATCGATGGAGCGACAAGCGAGTTGAGTGTTGAACTAACCGGGCGCCAAGCGGAGATCCGCAATCATCGCGTGGCGATTGCCGGCAAGCAACGTCAGGGATGGGGCAAAGTTTCCATCCCGGCCGACCAAAACAATGCCGATAACGATTTCTATTTCGTCTTCGATGATGCACCGGTGCGGCGCATTGTGCTTGTCACTGATGACCATGACACCACCCGCGCGTTAGAAATTGCCGCTGCGATCGCGCCTGATGGACAAGCGGCCGCTACTGTCGATGTCGTCACGCCTGATCAGCTTGATTCACTGGCGCTTGATGGCGCGGCGTTGACCATTTGGCAGACGGAACTCCCGCAGGGAGCTTTGGCTGGCGCTGTAACCGCCTATATAAAAGCTGGCGGACAGGTTATCTTTTTTCCGCCGACCAGTGTCCTGACCGGCATCGGTTCGAGTGCCGCTGATTTTCTCGGTGCTCGCTGGGAGAACTGGGTGGCCGGGAATGAAACTTCCAAGGTGATGGTGGAAAACTGGCGCGGTGATCAAGATTTGCTCGCTGCCACCCGCAGCGGCGCAGGCCTGCCCGTTGGGCAGCTCGAAGTCCGCGGCTATGCTAAGCTCAGCGGGGAAGTGTCGAAGTTGGCAACCTTAAGCGGCGGCGATGCGCTGCTTGCCCGTGTGCCAACGGACAAGGGGGGCGTTTACTTTTGCAGTGCCTCGCCTGCCAGCGACTCGTCAACTCTGGCGTCCAACGGCATCGTGCTCTACGCCGTCATTCAACGCGCCATTGAACAAGGACTAGCTTCGCTTGGCAACACGACGCAACGCGTGGCCGGCGGGATCGACGAGTCCAGCCAGGATTGGCGTCGCGTCACCATCGATCCCACCTCCGAAGCGCGGCTACTATCGACGGAGATGGCTTGGCAGGCCGGTGTGTATGCCAGCGACGAACGCCTGTTTGCCATCAACCGCAGCCTGGCCGAAGATCGTCGCGAAGTTGTCGCCGACAAAGAATTGGAGCGATTGTTTGCGGGACTCGACTTTTCCCGCGTGGACGATTCCGCTGGCAACCTGTCGAGCATCGTTCGAGAGGTCTGGAGATCGTTTTTGATTGCCATGATCGTCGCGATGCTCATCGAAGCCGCCCTCTGCCTTCCCCGTAAACCCGTCGCCGCAGCGCAGCGGCTGGCCAGTCCCACGCAGCGTGCCGCCTAACCCGCGGCGACGGCACGTCCGTGTCTCATTTGGAATATGCGGCCCATCAGGTAACATGTAATCCGCAGTTCCTAAACTTGCGACGGGAATTTTTGGTAAAGCCCTGGAAACATCGTTATCGCGCGAGCGGATTTTTTTGATTTACGAGGTCTGGTTTGCGAATTTCTTATCTGACCGCTGGGGCGGCAGGCATGTATTGCGGCAGTTGCCTGCATGACAACTCGTTGGCAAAAGCACTCATGAAACAGGGGCACGATGTAGTGCTCCTGCCTACTTACACGCCGATCTTGACCGATGAGGCCAATGTCAGCAGCGATCGCCTGTTCTTTGGAGGGCTGAATGTTTATTTGCAACAGATATCACCGGTATTTCGCTGGCTCCCGAAGTGGACCGACCAGTTCTTGAGCTCGCCGCGACTGGTCAACTGGGTGGCTTCCAAGGCCATGGGAACTTCGGCCAAGCAACTCGGGGCATTAACCGTTTCCATGTTGCAAGGGAGCGACGGCAGGCAACGGAAGGAGGTAAGTCGACTGTGCGACTGGTTGGTGACACAACAGCCCGACGTGGCGGTATTTTCCAATCTGCTGATCGCTGGTTGCATTCGCGACATCAAGTCGCGCGTCGGTTGTCCGGTCGTAGTCATGCTGCAGGGTGACGATATCTTCTTCGAAAGTCTCGTTGAGCCCTACCGGAGCCAGGCCTTGGCGTTATTGCGTGAATTGGCACAGCAAGTCGACTTGTTTATTGTGCACTCAAATTATTATGGCCGGCGGATGCAGCAACAGCTTGGTTTTGACCAGCAGGCTTGGGCCGTCAATCCGCTATCGATTGATCCCGCTGATTTCCTGCAGCGCAAGATCCCCGTGAAGGCCGATCAATCGCCACCCAAGGTTGGCTATCTGGCGAGGCTCGCTCCCGAGAAGGGCTTGCACCTACTGGTCGAGGCCTTCATCGAACTTCGCCAGTTGCTCCCCGCAGCTCGATTGGAAATCGCGGGCTGGCTTGGCCCGCAACATCAAGCTTACTGGCAGGAACAGCAAGCGAAGTTGAACGCGGCTGGACTGGCGGCGGCCTACCAGTACCATGGCTCCGTGGATCGCCAAGGAAAGTTAGCCTTTTTGGATTCGATCGACGTGCTCTGTGTTCCCACGGTTTACGAAGAACCTAAGGGACTGTTTGTACTCGAATCGTTGGCAGCCGGTGTACCAGTCGTTCAACCGCAACACGGCGCCTTTCCAGAAATGCTGGAGTGCTTAGGGGGCGGCCATCTAGTCGCTCCCGGCCACCGCAGCGCGTTAGCCGAGCGATTACGCTTGGTGCTGAGCGATTTGCCAGCAGCTCGCGAATTGGGGGCACTCGGCAGAGCCGCCGTATTTCAACGGGCGACCACGGAACAAGCCGCCACGCGCCTGGTCGAATTGCTGACACCGCTGGTTCGCAAACCCTTTGTCGGTTAGCCGCAAGTCGCTTCCTGCAATTTGGACTCACCACCCACGATTGAGCTCAAGGCACCCCAAGCCAGGACCCAACTCATGCAATCACCTCTCGAAGGCCGGACGCTGGTGTGGCTCAGTTGGGATCAGCCAAGTGTCTTTACCGCAGCCACTTTGCAAATGCTTGGCGATCATGTGGCCGCTGGGGATGTCCGTTTGCAATTGGTACGACCCTCCAGCCTCGACGAATTGTCGCAATATGTACAACGGCAGCCGACCAGCCTCGTGACCATCACCATTAGCCAGCAGGCAGAAATTGCGGCAGCCTGTAAAACTTTTGGGCTGATTCGTGGCCGCATCGAACAGCCGCTGTGCGTGGCGTTCCTCGATGTGGAGTTGCTGGTTAACATCGCGATGTTGCTGGAGGCGGGTGCCCAAATAGTGGTCAGCCAGTTACCATCATGGCAGCGAGCTTTACCAAACGTCCTCCTCAGGGCACCGCTTACGAAACAGGGCTTTCATCCGCTGACATCGAATCTGATCGATCGGTTGCCGTGGGGAAGTTAAATGCAGATTAAATGACCAATCCAACTGACCTTGTGACCAAACTCCGAAATTCGTTAGCCGATATCCGCGATCCCGAAACGGGCCGTTCCATTGCGAAGACCAACCAAATTGGTGACCTGCGACTGAGTAACGGTCAGCTCGAATGCACGCTCAAGCTCTCGACACATAGTTGGCCGGCCCGGGAACAATTCCAGGAACGCGTGACTGAACACCTACGCGGCCAAGCTCCAGAACTGAGTGCCATCAAGATTGACCTCGAAGAACTCGATCGTCCGCCAGCACCGTTGGGGCAAATTGGTCTCTCGGCCAAGAGTGTGATCGCTGTGGGTTCAGGTAAAGGAGGCGTTGGCAAGAGCACCGTCGCCGCCTCGCTCGCGCTGACCCTACTAAAGGGTGGAGCTCGTGTGGGTTTGCTGGACGCCGATGTCTACGGACCCAGTATTCCGCATTTGCTCGGGCTGTCCGGCCGACCCGAAGTTCAAAACGGCAAAGTGCAGCCGATCTACTTCGACCGCATGCCAGTGATGTCGATGGGCTTTCTCGTCGAGCCCGATCAGGCGGTTATTTGGCGCGGCCCAATGTTGCACGGTGCGATAACCCAGTTCTTGCGAGACACCTATTGGGGACCACTGGATTACTTGATTATCGATATGCCTCCAGGCACCGGCGATATCGCTCTGACGCTGTCGCAGCTCGTACCGCTAACCGGCGCAATCGTAGTCTGCACACCACAACAAGTAGCGCTGCTCGATGCGGTGAAAGCGATTGCCATGTTCCGCAAAACTAACATTCCACTATTGGGAATGGTCGAGAATATGAGCGGTTTCATTTGTCCCGATTGTGGTAAGCGTTACGACATCTTTGGTCACGGTGGTGCGCGCGAGAAAGCGGAAGAGCTGGATGTTCCATTCTTAGGTGAAGTCCCTTTGAACATTCAACTGCGGCAACAGTCTGATGTGGGGCACTTGCGCGAGGCGCTGCAAGATCCGATCTGCAGTTCTGCGATGGACAAGATCGTCTTTAGCTTGATGCAAGGCATGTCGATGCGCGCCGCCTCAGCCCCAGTGGGTGCCGCTTTGCCCGTGCTGTAGTTTGCCCGTGCTATAGTTTGCCCGTGCTATAGTTTGCCCGTGCTGTAGTTTGCCCGTGCTGTTGCGGGTGCGCTAGCCAAGTGATGATGCGCAAGCCTGCCTGCTGACACGTAGACTTTTGTTGGCAATCGCCCATCAGACCACCTATTTCCATTGGGACGCGCGTGGCTACAGGTCCATTCACGGCGACGATCTGGGGAAGTGTCTCAACTGAGGCCGCCGAGTTGACCAAGAGGGTACCGCCGCTTTCCACAAAAGTCGCTTGTCCGAGGCACGAAATCACTTAGAAATCAAGTGCTGCAGGGCGATTTTTTAACCCTCTAACAGGTGGGCAAAATTCACCGAAAGAGGAGCCTTCGGGCACTTATTCCATTCCGTTCTCCCCTCCAATGGCATTGCCAAAAATGTTCGGGAGAATTCGTTTGCACGACCCGCCGCAGGGGTGCAGACTTGATCTTAGGACAAGGACGTCGCGGCTGTTCAGCCACCGTGGCGTTCAGCCGATGCACA
>JBBQRC010000227.1:0-7633 GCA_038215215.1 Pirellulales bacterium | reverse complement strand
AATCTGGCAATCCGATGCACGGTCATTTCGGTACGGATTTTCAAATCGCGTGGAGTTGGTTGTTCGATGTACTGCAAGCGTTCGAACGATGCAGGGCTCAGACGCTCGATGCGCTCAAGCAAGTCGATCACGTAATCTTCGTTGGGGCACTGTTCGTTAAAATCGAACGACAGTTTCCAGTTACGTTCCGGGGCCACGTTCTCGCAAATGCGAGTTACTTCCACAATGCGGCCGACGTCCCAGTCGATGTTGTTGCCATCGAGTTTGATTTTCAAGTGGCTGATACCGTCGGACTTTAACCACTCTTCGAGCGTTTCCGGATAACCATCGTTCAAGCGGGTGCGGATATCGATGTCGGTCAATGGATCGAGAGCACCCACCAAGTGATACAGCGGGAGCGTGGGTCTGGGTTTGGGCGACAGGAACTGGCCGGGGTACATCTGCGCGAACTCTTCGCCCAAGTAATGACTCAGATCCTGATTGAGGAACTCTTCGGTCATGCAATCGAAACTGTTCTTGCCAATGGCGCGACCAAAGGCATCGTGGACGGCTGCATCGACCGTGCAGGCGGCCACCATCGCAGCCAGCTTGGGGATAGGCTCCACCAGTTTTAACTCCTCCATGAGGGACTGAGCAACTTTGTCGCGGAGGATGCCGATGTGATGCGCAATTTGCAGCGGATCGCCGCTCAACTGAGCGTTCTCGATTTCCACGGCGAGTCGATTGGCCAGTTCGAGCATGATCTTGAGTGTCATTTTGCCCGGGATTTTGCTGCTGGGCCAAGACCAGGCGTTACCCATCGTCATTTCGCCAATGCCGGTGATTTTTTTACGACTACCGGCAATCTGTACAGCAACTTCCGTACGCAGAACGCAAACATCTTCCACCACACGACCACCAAATTTCATCGGTTGGCGATAGAGGTACGAGCGTGTGGAGTTGGTAACTTTTTTGACGCTGATGTCCGTGGATTTACCCATGGAATACTACTTTTCGTTCACGAGAGGAAGATTGCCAAGGCAGGGGCGCGATCACATTGAGTCATGCGGCTCTATTTGAAAAGTGGGCCAGTTCTGGAAGGGGTCCGCCCGCGTTCCAGCTCTCCCGAGCGCTGCGTTAAAATTCGAGCGACTAACCTAGCATATTTGGGGGTGCGGCGGCAGACGTGGCAGCTTGATGCACAAAGATGAAGAAGGTCCAGGGAGTCGAGCCCGAACCTGGTCTGATGAAAATGTCACTGATCCGCAGAGCAGATCGCGAGGGAAAGTCACTCCCCTCGCCCACGTACTCGGGGGAGAGGGGTTGGGGGTGAGGGGCAGAATCACCAGCCAATTCAGCCGCTCACCCCGGCCCTCTCCCCAGAGTACTAGGGAGAGGGAGCCAAAAAATCCGTGCAGTTGCTGTTCTCAATCACCTACGCACATTCGCTAGCTTCCGACATTTTCATCAGGCCAGCCCGAACCCAAGCTAATGCGCCCTAGTGGTCCGCCAACGCCGGCTTAACAACCCTTAACGCGACCGCTGTCGCTTCCCTTCGGTAACTCGAGGAATTTTTGTGTATGATAAGGGTTTCCTCACCAACTACCTTTATCAGCAACTTTCCACATGATTCGCCCTAACCTCACAACTTCCGTTTTTCAGTTGGCTATTTTCCAGCTCGCTGTCTGTTTGACCAGCCTCGTTTTTGGCAACGATTCCGCAGCGACGACGTTGCGAGTTTTGCCCGAACGGCTCATCCTGCGGGGCGCGGGAGCCAGCGGCGCGGTCATCGTGCAGCAGGCTGTCGAGTCGGCGGACTCGCATGTGGTGGGCAAACAGATTCGCGACGACTTGCAAATCGAGTCCGCGAAGCCTGAGATTGCCGCGTGGCGCGATGGCCGCGTCATCGCGATTTCCGACGGCACTACAGAGTTGATCGTACGACAAGGCAAGCAAGAGATTCGCGTTCCGGTCGAAGTCCGTCAAACAACCGAAATCAGGCAGTGGCAGTTTGACGCGCATGTGCAATCTGTACTTGCACGGGCGGGCTGCAACAGCGGAGCGTGTCACGGAGCGCTGGCGGGTAAAGGGGGATTTCGACTTTCCTTACGTGGCTATGATAGCTCAGCGGACCACTTTACGATCACGCGCCAAGACCATGGACGACGCATTGAAGCGGCTGATCCGGGACGAAGTCTGCTGCTCGCCAAACCGTCCACGCTAGTTCCACACAAAGGGGGCTTGCGACTGTCCGAGGGATCGCCCGACTATCTGCTCCTCGCTGAATGGATTGCCGGTGGGGCCAAGGGGCCGCAAACCGAGGATGCCAAGCTCGAGCAGATCGAAGTCTTACCAGCGGCCAGCCAATTAGCCAAGCTCGACAACCAACAGTTGATTGTGTTGGCGCACTACACAGATGGACGCACCGAAGATGTCACCCACTGGGCCAAGTTTAACTCGGCCAACGAAGCCGTGGCGAGGGTCAATGAAAACGGAACGGTGCAGGTGGTTGGCCATGGCAAGGGAGCCGTGGTAGCTTGGTTCGCAAGTCGCATTGCCATTGCGTCGGTCAGCGTCCCTTATGAAAACCAAATTAGTCCGACTGACTATCAAGACTTCCAGCCGCGCAACGTGATCGACAACACGCTACTGGCCGAGTGGCAAACGCTGCGACTGGCTCCTTCGTCAAAATGCGACGACGCCACGTTTCTGCGTCGGGCTTATCTCGATACGACAGGGACTTTACCAACGGCCGCTCAGGTCAAGTCCTTTTTGGGAGACACCTCAAATGACCGCCGAGACCGCGCGATCGAAGAGTTGCTTTCCAGCGAAGCCTTCGTCGATTACTGGTCCTACAAGTGGTCCGATTTATTGCTGGTCAACGGAACGCTGCTGCGGCCCGATGCCGTTGCTTCATTTTACAAATGGATTCGTCAGAACGTTCAAACCAACATGCCGTGGGATGAGTTTTGTCGGCAAATTGTTTTGGCTCGTGGCGAAAGCTTGACCAACGGCGCTACCAACTTTTATGCCATTCACCAGGACCCCGAGAGCTTGACGGAAAACACCTGTCAGGCCTTCATGGGATTATCCATCGGCTGTGCCAAATGCCATAACCACCCGCTCGAGAAGTGGACCAATGATCAGTATTACGCGATGGCCAATATGTATGCCCGCGTTCGCGCGAAGGGCTGGGGTGGCGATTCACGCAACGGAGATGGCAAGCGGACCTTGCTGGTTTTGGATCGTGGCGATCTGATACAACCCTCACGCGGCAAACCGCAAATGCCAGCACCGCTGGACGCGGAACCGATTCAGATCGACAACCCCTCAGACCGTCGCGAAGTGCTCGCCGAGTGGCTGATCAGCCCTGAAAACCCGTCTTTCAGTCGCGCGATCGTGAACCGCGTGTGGGCCAATTTCATGGGTGTGGGACTGGTTGAATCGGTTGATGATCTGCGCGTTAGTAACCCTGCCAGCAGCGAACGATTGTTAAGTGAGCTGTCACAGTTCACCATCCAGAACGGTTATGACCTCAAAGCGCTTATGCGACTGATCCTGCAATCGCAAACCTATCAGCGATCGGCTGAATCAGTTCCCTACAACGTGGACGACCAGCGCTTCTACTGCCGCTATTACCCGCGTCGCCTGATGGCCGAAGTGCTGCATGACGCGATTGTTACCGTGACCGGGGTCCCTACCAAGTTTACCGAAATTGAGTTTCCCGGAGCTGACAGAACAGCTACGAAAGAATATCCGGAAGGAACCAGCTCACTGGAACTACATGACTCTGCGGTCGCCAATTACTTCCTCAAGACCTTTGGTCGTCATCAGCGGCGAATCACCTGCGATTGCGAACGCAGCGATCAACCGACCGTGATTCAAGTCCTTCATCTCAACAACGGTTCGACTATCAACGACAAATTAAGCGACCCTCGAAGTGTGGTGACACGCTGGATCGATAGTCAAATTCCGGTTGAAGAGGTCGTGGACGAAGCCTATCTAGCGGCACTTTCTCGGCCTCCATCGGCTGAAGAACGACGTGTCTTGTTGGCCCTGATTGCAGATGGGGACAAGGCTGCAGTCACGCGTCGCGAGACCTTAGAGGATGTGCTGTGGAGTCTCATGACCAGCCCAGAATTTTTGTTCACACATTGACAGAATAAGTTCGGTGACTTGTTTTGAGACGCATAGTTGGACAGCGCCACTTTGCGCTGGAGTGTAGGCTTTAGCCGATTTTGCGACGTTTGACATGCACGAGCGCCTAAAGGCTGTACTCCAACGAGGTGGCCTTGGTCGCGCTGATAATATTCACCGCTGAGAGAGGGCATTCAAGGAGCTGGCGATGAAGGAAATACTACTTGAAAGTCCGTGGTTGGTCGGACTCAGTGGTTTGATAGTGGCCGTGCTGGCTGGCTTATGGTGGACGCAAACTGGGAGTAAGGCTGCGCTCATTACGGCTGTGGCTTTGGCTCTGATCACCGTCGCACTCGTGGCCGTCAGTGTGCAGATCCAGACGGATCGCGAGCGCATCGAAGCAACGCTTCACGATGTCGCCGCGGCGCTGCAACGCAATGATCATGCCGCCGTGGTTAGCGCCATTCATCCCGATGCCGCAGTGGCGGTGGGCAGAGCGCGGACTGAATTGGCCAATTACGACTTCACCGTCGCCCGCGTCACCCACATCAAGTCGATTGTCGTAGATGCCACACGCAAACCCGAAAAGGCGGTTGCCGAATTTAACGTGCGCGTCGAATTAACGACTCAAGGCCAAAAGTTCACCGTACCACGGTTCGTCAAAATCTATTTCACTAAACTAGATAGCCGGTGGTTAGTGCGCGATTACGAACATTACGAACTCACGGCGGGATTTCGCAATGAGCCGTAATCTCGCGGGTGCGGCACGCGGCTAACAATTTCAGGTTACTGGAGCTCGCTTAATGGTGGTTCAGGCAGTACAAACGTGGCTCCCGAAAAGAGCGAATGACCTCGCATAAACTCTTCCGCGTCCATCTCGCGCTTGCTGGCGGGCTGCAAACGCGAAACCAAGATGGTGCCGGAGCCGGTCGCGACGGCTAACACCTGTTGCCAAGGGGAGGGCCAGTCGAGGCCGAGTTGTCGCGTGTCGCAGGACCAAGCTTGGCCCGCCGCTTTGCCGCTGTCGACGTTCACGGCACGCGCCGCGCGCACGAGCATCCGCGTGGACTTGCCCTCGGCGAGTCGCATTTCGGCAAAGGTTCCGGGCCAGGGTTGGAGAGCGCGAATCAGTCGAACTAAATACTCGGCGGGCAGGCGAAAATCGAGCTGCCCCTGCGCCTTCATGAATCGCGGCGCGCGGGTCACACCAGCTTTTGTCTGGAGCGTACCGATTTCAACTTGCTGGTCCCAATCGGACAACTGGGAGATCGCTGCCGCTGTGGCTTCGACGCCGAGCAACGCCAAACGAGGTTCCAACTGCCCCGCATTTTCATCGGGCTCTATCATAGTCTCGGCGGTAGATAAGACTGGACCGGCATCAAGTCGCGGGGTCATGTGAATCACGCTCACCCCGGCGCGATCGTCACCTCGCAGAAGTGCCCACTGCACTGGAGCTGCGCCACGATGTCGAGGTAAGAGCGAACCATGCAGATTGATGCCGCCGTAAGGTGCAACCCGTAAACAGTCATTGGAAAGAATTTGACCGTAATCACATACGAATAGCAGGTCAGGTTGGTATGTTGCTAGCTCAGCAATCGCTGCGGGATCATTAATGCTCGCAGGCTGAAACGTTGGCAATTGGTTGTCGCGAGCCCAGTCAAGCACCGGGGTGGGTGGCAGCTTCTTGGCCGTAGGATCAACGAGGGGGCGAACAACGACTACGGGTACATCGTGTCCGTCGGCCAAAATGCGCTGGCAACTAGGCACAGCAAACGGACCGGTTCCCAAAATTACAATTCGCATCCTGCGGTTCTCGATCTACTTCGACGCCAAACTTAGGTGTTGGCTGCAATGTTCATGTTTGAGTGAGTGCGTGCGTCCGAGTGATCGGAACGAGATGCGTCATTGACTGGTCGGCATCGGCTGCAAGCCCGAGCTGTCTGGGCCGGACGCGGACATGCCGCCAGGCGCGCTCATGCCACCCATCATTCCCGGCCCCATTTTCCCCGGACCACCCATGCCAGGGCCACCCATGCCAGGGCCCATCATGCCTGGGCCCATCATGCCTGGGCCACCCATGCCAGGCTGTCCAGCCAGCCCCTGACCGGGTCGCATCAACTGTTGCAAAGCAGCGTTGAACTCTTGTTGAGATTTTGCGTTCGCCAAGGAGCTCACCATGGGAATCACGGCCGCCAGTCCGGTACGAGCCAGCGGCATGACCTGCGTCACGCCAAATTTTGCCTGCGTAATGCTTGAGTTCCAGTCGTCGACCATGATTTTGGGCAGCCACTTGCCGGAGACGTGCAGCAGTTCGATCTTACGAGCTTCTTTGCCAGGCTTCATCTGTCCGGTTTGCGGATCGGACACCAATGCATTGAAAGAGGGATTGAGTAACTGAATCTCGGCTTTGTCTTCAGATTGCGACAGCACCTTGTAGTCGAGTGCTTGCTTGGCACTTTGTGGCGGGGCACCGGGGCCGCCCTTGGGAATCGACGCCGTGAGAAGGGAGTTACCTGCACTACCCAATTTGACGCTCATGCCCGCCAACCAGGGAGCAACTTTCCCGGACTTAAAGTTCTCTGCATCCCAATTCTGCTTATCAGCCAAGGCTGTCGCGACAGCCGTCAGGACGGTTACTTGCTGTCGCAACTGCGGGTTGGTCGCAGCCAACGATGAGCCCAGGACGAACTGCTGCTTTTCGGTCATTAGCGTAGCAAGTTGCTTCATCAGCGAGCGAACTTGAACGAGCAAGCCCGAGCCACCGGCATCGATGGCACTGACGATCAGATCTTCGACGTCAGTTTGCATTTCCGGCGTGAGAGCATGCCAAACTACCATCGGGTTTTGCGCGTCAAGTTGCGCGATCAACGTATCCATAAACTGCTCGACCGTCGCATTGGCAGGGAAGGGATTTTCGAGCAGTTTTTCGCTTTCTGGTGTCGGCTGCAGCCCCACGATGATTTTAGGGGCGGGCTTGGAATAAGCTCCCGGTTTGGCTAGTTTGAGCGCCTGCAAGTGACTGGCGAGGCTAAGCTTGCTGAGAGGGACAGCGATCTCTTTGCCATCCTTCTTGAGGACGACGGCCCCATCGACCAGGCGCACAAATTCGGCTTCGATGGTGCTCTTCTCGGTGCTATCCAACCATTTCTGCTTGACAGGCTGACCCAACGCGGGCACAGACAGAAGACCTATTAGCAACACGCCGAACTGAAAAGCACGGGTGTGATGATTAATAAGATACATAACGCAACTCCGCAGACCGCTGCAATCATATGAAAAGCGTTCACCAGCCAAAATCAAGCGTAATCGGCATTATCGGGCTGACTCATCAGTCTAGTATGAACCTGGCTAACTTGCCACATGCATATCGACATCAGAAAGGGAACTTGGGAGCACAGAAACGCGGAGAGCGTTCAAGACCGCCAAGACGTCGATGACTTCCTGAGTCACGGCACCGGCCACGGGAGGGAGGTAGCCGGCGGCGGCAAACAGCATACCAATAATACTGAGCAACATT
>JBBQRC010000226.1:0-7650 GCA_038215215.1 Pirellulales bacterium | reverse complement strand
GGGGCTGTTCAACGGAGCCATCGTCGACGACAACTTCGAGACGCGAGCCGGTCGCCTTGAGCGTTTGAGCAATCTTTTGCAATATGGTCCGCGGCTGCACCGCTTGCGCGCTCAGCCAGGTGTCGAACGCCGCACGCTTGGGATTGGCATCGAGCGGCAAACGGCGGCGATTTTGCGTGATAACACCTTGCGCGCCATGGGTGACGGGAACGTACACATCTTTCTCAAAAGCAATAGTGATCGCACCATCACGTGGCGCAAGATCGCGCCCGAAGATGGCGAATTCGCGATAACTACAAAGACCGAACCCTGGACGCAACCCAAGCGATTTAAGACCGTTGAATGGCGTGATCGCAATCCCTTTGGAATGCCGGAGCCGACGGATGGCGAGCGGTGGGGGACTGTGGTGCTACACGGTGGCGGCAATAACGATGAGATCACCGAGCTCTATCCGGCGCTGGCTGTGCTGCCAGAACCGAGGCTCGTGCATTGCCCGGCAGCGATGAAAAGTTGCCAGCCCTCTCCCAACTGTCAAGGAAGCGTCTTGGAACGCTTGTTATGCAAAACCTTTTCAGACTGGAAGCGACTGGAAATTCAGGGACGGATGAAACGAGTCGACTTTTTGACGACGGCCACTGCCGCGGATGCGAACGACCCGCAATTTGTTGCTCCTTTGACCATTGCCAATGCTCTCTGGTTCAGCGGCGGAGATCAGCGACACCTTAATCAACTGTTTATTGACGGTAATTCACCCACACTTTTTCAACAAGAAGTGCACAACATTCTGAAGCGTGGCGGCGTGGTAGGCGGAACTTCCGCCGGCTTGGCCATCATGCCTGCGATTATGATTGAAGGTGGTAATCCCGTGGATGGTCGACCCGCGGTGCCAGCCATCGCACATGGGCTCGGCGTGCTGAAGAACGTCTTGGCGGAGCAGCATTTCGACGCGCGGGCCGGCCGTATTGAACGACTCACCAAACTGATGCGCAATCACAAGCGAATAGAGGAATTCCTCCCCTTTAGTTCCCCTAGGCAGATGATTGGTTTAGCGGTGGAGGAGGATACAGCGTTGCTGTTACAGGCCAATCGCTTGCAGGTTACTGGAGAGAAAGTGGCGCATGTCTTCCTACAGGGTGAAGACCCAAAAGTGGTCACTTGGCATGCGCTCAAGTCGGGCGACGCTGCCGTCATCAACTTTGTTAACGGTGCTTACGTGCTCGAAATCGAAGAGTGGAGTCTCTTTCCCTAAGGTAACTCGCTGGCACGAGTGGAAGAAACGCATGATTTGCAAATCGGGCGCTACACTAAATGGCTCGTACCGCCAGCAATACAGTTCGTCGACTCGTTTTTCCATTTTTAGACACGGTTCCCAACCTGGGCATTTTCCTTAGGATCAATGAGAAGGGTGCGGAGCTCTCGAACAAGTTCGGTAAATCTTCATGAGCCAACGGTTGCTTTAGGTCGGTCGTGTCCTTTAGACTGACCCATGGCGGATCAGTTGAAAGAGCTCGCGGTCTGCTGTTGCTTATTTGATTTCGAAATCCCACGCCTGCACTCTCCCATTGAGTGCCGGAGAATTCTATCTTCACAAACGCGTCCGCCCGCCCGCGAATCAGGCGGTATATTGAGAGATCTTGTCATCTGGTCGCGGTCGCGGTAGGCGAGCACTGACGCCTTTTTATCGTTCCCTCGACTGAGTCACCAACAATAGACTTTGAAATTGATGTGAAATTATGACGATTGTATTGGTGGTGGATGATTCGGCAACGGAGAGACGACGCGTCGGCGGTCTGTTTGAAAAGGGGCTGAGGTCTGTCACGCTCAAGTACGCTGAGAACGGCAACGCCGCCTTTGATTCTTTACAGTCGGTTGAGCCAGATTTGATCGTGACGGATTTACAGATGCCTGAGATGGATGGTTTGGGGCTAGTTAGGAAAATCGCCGACGCTGGCATTGGAATTCCAGTCATCTTGATGACGAGCTTTGGTAATGAAGAGGTCGCGCTGCAGGCCTTGAATGCCGGAGCAGCCAGCTATGTACCGAAGGCGATGCTCGGTAAACACCTGATCAAAACGGCTGAAAGCGTTCTCGCGTTATCGCAAGGCAAGAAAAACCGGCAGCGGGTGCTGGCTGCATTGACGGACGTCCAGTCACTCTTCGTGCTCGATAACGATACCACTTACATCCCGCCTCTCATCAGCTATCTGCAGGAACAGATGGCGATGATGCGCTTGTTTGACGAATCTCAGCTGATTCGCATCGGCATGGCCCTGTGTGAAGCGCTGACCAACGCGATTCACCACGGCAATTTGGAGTTGGATTCGGAATGGCGACAAAACGAGGAGGCCGCGTATAACCACATCGCCGAGGCACGTCGTCTCGAAAAACCCTACGCTGACCGCAGAGTCAGAATGCTGGCCAGGCTGACTGGAAAAGAAGTCCGCTTTGTCATAGATGACGAAGGGCTGGGGTTTGCCGTCAACGAAGTGCTGGACCCAACTGAAGAGATCAACATGGATCGCATGGGTGGACGGGGCTTGCTGTTGATTCGTAGCTTCATGGATGAAGTAACCCACAATCCCAAGGGGAATTCCATTACCATGATCAAAGCTGTCGTACCGCTGGAACCAGAGGAAAGTCATTTAGCAGGTAGGGATTGTGGGAAGTGAAATAACCGCCGAACGCAGCCAGATGATTGTTCGAGCGTTTCGGGGTCTCAGGGCTATGTTGAGGAATTCCATCTCTAAGATTGATTGAACCATGACAAGCATTTTCGATTTGGATTGCGCGCTGGATAGAGTGGATGGGGATCGCGAGTTGCTCCAGGAATTGGCGGGCATTTACTTGGACGAGGCTGCGAGGCTGAGGCTGGCAATCAGCCAAGCGATGGATAAACACGATATCTGTGCTGCGGCTAAGGTTGCCCATACGCTTAAGGGTGCTTCAGCGAACTTTTGCTCTCAACCTGTCTATGATGCGGCCTGGCAATTGGAACAAATGTTACCTAGCAATACCGCCGAGGAGGTGGCCACAGCCTACGACAAGCTTGTGCAGGAGACGGAGCGATTGAGCCAAGCCTTGCGGCAAGAATTCGAAATCTGAATCATCGAGTAAGGAACTTGCGATGCCCGCGGAATCGTTCGATCAGTCTCGATGGCGTTTCCGGTGGCGTGCCTGGCTCTCGATAACCTCTTTGACTCTTGCATTAGCAGTGGTACTGACTCGGTGGATCGCGGTGCCTGCCTTTGCGTTGCCCCCCACCAATCAATTTGCGAAAGCCAGGGAGCCATCGCGACAGGGTGAGTCAGGAGACAGTTACGCTAATGATCAGCCCGGATTGTTATTATCCGATAGCACCGTCTTAGTGGCTTGGTTGGGACTCGTTGCGACGGCCTTGATAGTCAGCCTTGCACTGCGCCGCCGGCGCCAGCAAGCGGAGAAGTTGCGAGCGGGCACCCAAGATGAGCTCTCGGCACTCACCAACCATTTTCAGGCCGTACTCGATTCAGCCACTCAAGTTTCCATCATCGCCACTGATATCTCTGGCATCATCACCGTGTTTAATGCGGGCGCAGAAAGGATGCTGCAGTATCGCGCTGAGGAAATGATCGGTCGTCAGACACCTGCCGTCATTCACTTGGAATCCGAAGTACGCGAGCGTGGCGAAATACTCAGTCGGGAATTTCAACGCACGATCCAAGGGTTTGACGTGTTCGTGACGTATGCGCTGAAGAGGAAATTTGAGGAGCGTGAATGGACCTATGTACGAAAAGACGGTAGCCACCTCACGGTGAATTTGGTGGTGACGAAGCTCAAGGATTCCTCGGGTCAGATGACCGGCTTTCTTGGCATTGCTAAAGACGTGACCGAGGATAAACGTACCGAAGTCGCCTTGCGCCACGAGCGTTTCTTGTTGCAAACGCTGCTTGAGAATCTTCCAGACAGTATCTACTTTAAGGACTCCCAAAGTCGTTTCCTGCGACTCAGCCAAGGACTCGCGAAGCGTTTTGGTCTGGCAGATCCGCAAGCTGCAGTGGGCAAGACGGATTTTGATTTCTTTGCTGCCGAACATGCGGAGCAGGCACAGGCGGATGAACGCGCCTTGATGACGAATCAGCAGCCTGTCATCGACAAGGAAGAACGTGAGACGTGGCCCGATGGCCGAAGCACCTGGGTAACCACCTCCAAGTTTCCTTTACGCGACGAACTGGATCGGATCGTTGGTACGTTTGGGATATCGCGGGATATCACGGAAAGGAAACTCGCCGATGAGCGTTTTCGATTGGTCGTGGAGGCCTCCCTCAACGCTTTGTTAATGGTCGATCGCAGCGGCAAGATTTTGTTGCTGAATTCACAAGCCGAAAAGCTCTTCGGCTACACACGGGATGAGTTGATGGGACAGTCAATTGAGCTGCTCGTGCCTTGGCCGCTGCGAGATGCTCACCCGCACTTGCGTACCGCCTATTTCACCAAGCCGCAAGTGCGCGCGATGGGGGCGGGACACGAACTTCAAGGGAGACGGAAGAATGGGAGCCATGTGTCAATCGAAGTAGGACTAAGTCCCCTTGAAACGGAGGTTGGTGTGTTTGCGTTGGCCTCGGTAATTGATATTACGGCGCGTAAAGCACTTGAGGATTCGCTCCGTGCTGCCAAGGAGGATGCCGAAGCCACAAGTCGCGCGAAAAGTGATTTCTTAGCCAATATGAGTCATGAAATCCGTACTCCGATGAATGCCATCATCGGTATGACCGAATTGGTGTTGGGGACTGAACTAGCCGATTCGCAACGCGAGTACTTGACGATGGTGCTCGAATCTGGCGAATCGCTGTTGGCGATTATCAATGAGATTCTCGATTTTTCAAAGATCGAGGCTGGCAAGATGAAGTTGGAAATGGTCGACTTCGACGTATGGGACGCAATTGGGGATGCGGCCAAGTCGTTGGCCGTACGGGCTCACAGCAAGGGATTGGAGTTGGTGTACCACATCGGCAACGACGTTCCCGAATTGTTGGTGAGCGATCCGGTACGATTGCGACAGGTGATTGTCAACTTGGTAGGTAATGCGATCAAGTTTACCGAGCAAGGGGAAGTCTTAATTTCCGTTTCCTGCCTAGAGCAGCAACAGAGCAAAGTTTTGCTGCGTTTTGCGGTCACCGATTCTGGGCTGGGAATTGCACCGGAGAAGCAGCAACTGATCTTCGCTGCTTTCACCCAGGCGGACAGCTCGACGACGAGACGGTTTGGCGGCACCGGGCTAGGGCTGGCTATTTCATCACGCATCGTCGGCATGCTCGGAGGAGAATTAAAGCTGCAAAGTGAATTGGGAAAGGGAAGCACGTTTTTCTTTGAAATAGGCTTAGACCTGAGCTCACAAGTCCGCGTGAGCAACGCACATTTGCGGCCAACATTGTTGCTGGGATCAAAAATCTTAATCGTTGATGATAACAATACCAATCGCTGCATCCTTCGAGAAATGGTACAGGGCTGGGGGATGGTCCCGCTCGTCGCGGCCTCTGGCAGCGAAGCATTGCAACTTTTGCAGAGTCAGGGCGAGGACGTAGGGCTGTTGTTGACCGATCTGCATATGCCGGAAATGGACGGCCTGATGCTTGTCGAGCAAATCAGGAAAAATCCACATTGGAGTGCGCTGCGGATTATCGTCTTGTCCTCAGGCGATGCCGGCAGTGGCAAGGTGCGGTGGGAAGAACTCGGGGTCTCCACCCGCTTGATGAAGCCGATCAAGCAATCCGAATTGCTGTCCGCAATCGAAAATTTGCTGGCGGGAGAGAAGCGGACTACGCAGCGATTGGCGGAGGAACCGCAAGATGTTCTACCGCTGATCCCTACTTTGAACATTCTACTGGCTGAGGACGGGCTGACGAATCAAAAATTGGCTGTGGCACTGCTGCAAAAGTGGGGGCATCGTGTGACCGTGGCAGTAGATGGCCGCAAGGCAGTCTCGGCTTATGAAAACGGCTTATTTGATCTGGTGCTCATGGACGTCCAAATGCCTGATATGGACGGATTGGAGGCGACCGCATGCATTCGTTCTCTGGAAAGCAAACTGGCGCGACATACTCCGATTATTGCCATGACAGCCCGAGCGATGAAGGGAGATCGCGAGCAATGTTTGCAAGCCGGAATGGATGGCTATGTTTCCAAGCCCGTTCGCCAGTGTGAGCTTTACCAAGCCATCGCTGAGTACTTTGTCCCCTGATCCATTCGGTCCCCTGATCCATTCGGTCACCTGCTTAGTTGGGTGTAACATCGCGGAACTTGTTAATGCGCGGCTTGAATTCACCGGTAATGAGCCGTGCACCCATTGATTGAAAAATATAAGTGTAGGCCCAATTGATCATGACAAACAATTTAGCGCGAAAGGAGATGAGAAACATGAGATGAACCACCGACCACAATAGCCAGGCAAAGAATCCAGTAAATCTCCAACCGCTGATCTCGGCGATGGCTTTGGCCTTGCCAATCGTGGCCAGCGAGCCTTTGTCCCAGTACTTGAAGGGAGCTCTGTTGTTAGCTTTGCCTCCGTTGAGGATTTCCTGCCGGATGACTTTGGCCACATGCGAGCCCATCTGCATGGCCGCTGGTGCGACGCCTGGGACTGGCTGGCCGTTGGCAGGGTTGGCCACGCAGGCAAGATCGCCGGCGATAAAGACATGCGGATGGCCAGGGACCGATAAGTCAGGTAACACGACCACTCGTCCTGCTCGGTCTAGTTCGACACCAAGCGCTTTGCCCAGGGGTGAGGCTGATACACCCGCTGCCCAAAAGACGTTGTTGGCTTCGATACGTTCTTCGCCAATCTTCACGCCGCGGTCATCGATTTCGGTGACTCGGCCGTTGAGTCGCACCTCCACGCCGAGTTTTTCCAAATCCTGCTTGGCACGTTCACTGAGTTTCGGATGAAAGGACTTAAGCACCCGATCATTAGCTTCGACCAACATGACCCGCGCCGTCGACGTATCCACGTGATGGTAATCTTTTTGGATCTCTTTGACGGCAATTTGACGCAGTGACCCCGCAAGTTCGACACCCGTGGGACCACCGCCAACAACGATGAAAGTCAGCTTGGCACGCTGCGCCTGTTCGTCCAGTTCGTTTTCTGCCTCTTCGAAGGCCAACAGGATGCGCTTGCGAATGTGTAACGCATCTTCAATCGTCTTCAACCCCGGCGCATTGTTCAGCCAAGCGTCCTTGCCAAAGTACGAATGCGTCGCTCCGGAGGCGACAACCAAGTAGTCAAAGTCGATTTCCTGCGTATTATCGATAGTCAGGCAGTTACGGGACAGATCGATTTGCGTGACATCTCCCAGCACGCATGCGATATTCTTTTGTCCGCGGAAGATTCGCCGAATCGGAAACGCGATATCAGCCGGTGAGAGCGCTGCGGTAGCCACTTGGTAAAGAAGTGGCTGGAATAGATGGTAGTTGTGGCGATCGATGAGTGCCAAATTGACCGGCGTTTTCGCCAAACCCTGAACGACATGCAAGCCCGCGAAACCGGCACCAATGACTACGACATTAGGACGTATTGTCATCGCTCCTGTTGAATCCTTCACTGTTCACCCACCCTACTGCAGCGCTCTCTGAATCGTTGCGGCTTTCGATCGAGTTACCAATCAAGCAAGTATTTAC
>JBBQRC010000225.1:0-7660 GCA_038215215.1 Pirellulales bacterium | reverse complement strand
CCCAGTTAATCGGTTACCACTTACTTTCAAAGAGCCAAGTTACGACACAAGTCGTACGTAAGCGTTTCGCGAAAGAGAAAGTGGGCAACGTGGTCTCAATCGATGGGAAAACACAGATCATCGAATATAGCGACCTGCCGGACAGCGTGGCGGAACAGACCGAGGATGATGGGAGCTTGAAGTTATGGGCTGGCAACATCGCGGTCCATATCTTTGAGCGACAGTTCCTTGAATTGGTGACGGACAGTGCCTCTGGTTTGCCATTTCACCGCGCGTTCAAGGCCGTCCCTTTCTTGAATTCAGCCGGGAAGATCGAAAAACCTGAGACTCCTAACGCGATCAAATTTGAAAGATTTGTATTTGATTTACTGCCGTTGGCAGAGCGCTCGATCGTGGTCGAGGGAGCGGCCGCGGAGATCTTTGCGCCGGTAAAAAACGCTGACGGTGCGGCCGTCGATACGGCGGCGCATGCTCGAGCAGCCCTTTCAGGCTTGCATCGGCAGTGGCTGGTAGAAGCAGGGGCGCAAGTATCCGAGGATGTGGGAGTGGAGATCCATCCCGCCTGGGCACTGGATGCGGACGAGGTAAAGAAAAAAGTTCCGGCCAATTGGCGGCTTGAAACTGACACACTGCTGCTGTAGTTCGAGCCGTAATGGAGTCGTGGTTGCCTCAGAGTGCGACTCTAAGGCGAGTGTTCTACCCGCAAGCCGTCCCGCTCGAATTGAATACCTCCCTCCGTGTAATCCCGGAACTAATAAATCCATTGTGTGGTGGGCCGCCAACAAAGAATCTACAATGCGAGGAATGTTTTTTAGACATAGTTAATGAACTATTTTTGGAGTGAATGATCTGCTGGTAGCGACTGGCAATCTGTAGAATTGACGAACAGAGCTCGTGTCAAGCAGGCGTGAAGAGTTCGCGAGGAGTCGTTACAGCGGCGTGACGGGAATTTGTGGCGGAACAGGCATCGTCTCAAGCAGTGGAGAGAAATACGTGTTGCATGCAGTAATCATGGCGGGTGGTTCTGGAACCCGATTTTGGCCAGCTAGTCGAATTGGCTTCCCGAAACAGTTGCTGCATTTGGTGGGTGAAAGCACGATGCTGCAAGGCACGTTTGCACGCCTGCAGGGACTCGTTTCCCCCGAGCATACCTTGGTGATGACGAACGAACATTTGGTGGATGCAGTCCGTGAACAGCTCGCGTTGATCCCACCCGAGCAGATCGTGGGCGAACCTATGAAGCGAGACACCGCGGCCTGTATCGCGCTGGCTGCTTCGTTGATCGCACATGCCGATCCCGATGCGATCATGTTGGTGCTGCCCGCGGATCACATCATCAATACCGATCAGCAGTTTCACGACTGCATGTCCGCAGGCGTCAAACTCATCGAGAAGGCACCCAATCGCATTGTTACTTTCGGGATTCGTCCGAACTATCCGGCGGAGTCTTTTGGCTACGTGCAGCGCGGTGAAGCGTTGATTGATTCCAGAGTGGCTGGCGCTTATCTTGTCGAATCATTTCGTGAGAAACCCAATCGGCAAATCGCAGAACAATATTTACAGGCGGGTACCTATTACTGGAACAGCGGCATTTTCATGTGGCGCGCCAGTACGATCTTGAACGCATTGCGGATGTATGAACCGGAGATGATGCGGCATATCGATGCGATCGCCAAATCGATGGGCACGCCGAGCTTTCCAGCAACCCTACAACGCGAGTTCGCGGCGATTGACGGCCGCTCCATCGATTACGCAGTGATGGAACGCTACAAAGATGTAGCCGTTATTGAGGCTACGTTCCGGTGGGATGATGTTGGCAGTTGGCAAGCTATTGGTCGCTTAACCGAACCCGACGAACAAGGGAATTGCGTGCGCGGAAAGTATTTACCGATCCAATCGCAACGCATGATCGTGTACGGTACTCAGGAGCATCTAGTCGTTACGATTGGAATGCAAGACACGATCGTTGTGCACACTGAAAACGCGACGCTCGTGGCGCCGAAGCACGAAGAAGAACGTGTACGCGAGGTCGTCAAGCAGCTGCAGACGCGGACTTGGACGGAATACCTCTAGTCTTGACATCGGTGGCCAATGAACTGTGGCCAATGAACGCCAAGAGCCCATATCAAACCTGTTATGGTGAACAAGTTTGACACAGGCTCTAAAGGTTTTGGGAGCAGCGGTGGGGACTAGTGCCGTGAAAAATTGCTACGCTAAACAGCACAGCAACCTTCTTTAACTCTGATCAGACTCGTTCAATTCTTGGTTGAAAAGAAATTGTTAGCGTTGCCAGATCTTCCGTTATGTGGTTTAATCCTGCGCGGCGGGACTGTTCGAAGCGTTCGAAGCGTCATCCGCATTTTGGCTACGCTGAATTGCATCGTAAACCTCACGGCGGTGAACCGGGACTTCACGAGGAGCCTCTACGCCCAAGCGGACCTTGTCGCCACGAATTTCAACGACCACAATAGTGATGTCGTTATTGATGACGATGCTTTCGTTCTTCTTGCGGGATAGTACTAACATTGGACCCTTCCTTTGGTTAATGGCCCTAGGCCGACTCCTACCGAACCAGAACCACCTGGTCCAAATGTGGATAACTCGGCGATAATTCAGAGATGACAGCGGTTCTTCAACCAGAAAACTCTTGCGACTTCCTATATCCACTCTACGTACGAAGACCGCACAGTCAAGAAAACAAGTGAGTGAGCGGAAATTTTTTAGGAAATTTTTGTTTTGCAGCTCCGGACAAACCTCCAGATCACTAATTTCACCACCCCGCGTTACTAAAATCACCAACTCCGAGACATGCCAAAATTTGCCTCAAAGTCGACTGGTCCCAAATTAGCGACCGCAGACTGGCATTTTCTCGCCATCCTCGAGGTCCTGTTTCTTTTTGGACTAGTTAGTTTATTGGCGGTGGAGCCAGTCCCTGGTGTCAATGAAACTCACTATTTGCCTAAGGCCAAATACGCACTCGATGCAGGTTACGCCGCCAACGATCTATTCTTGCAATCGCACAATGCTCACTGGCTGAGCTCCGGATTCGCCGGGTGCTTGGCGCTGTTCTTGCCCCTAAACGCAGTCGCGTGGATCGGTCGCGTGGTCAGTTGGTTGTTCTTGGCCTGGGCTTGGCGACAGCTTCGTTTGGCGCTCGGCTTACCCTTGATCTTCGCCGCTCTTGCGCTGTTGTCTTGGTACTTTGCGATTGATTACGGACAGTGGGCCGGCGAGTGGGCGATTGGCGGATTTGAAGGAAAATCCATTGCTTATCCATGTATCATTGCGGCTTTTGCCCAGCTTTTTAGAGGAAACTGGCCGGGGACCTGGCTATGGCTCGGTATGGCTGTGGCCTGGCACCCTTTGGTAGGCGGTTGGGCAGGCCTGAGCGTAGGCATCACATGGCTCTGTCAACCGCATCTTCCGCAGCGTGCTGCCGCGGAATTCAAGTGGCTCGCGCTGGCCACATTGATAGGACTTATCGGTGTCCTGCCTGCCGCCTCGGGACTGAACAGCCCTAACCAAGACGGTAACTTGGTGGCGTCCCAAGTCCACGTATTCTTACGCTTGGCGCATCACCAACTACCGCGTGCCTTTGGCACCGAACGGCACTTGGCCGCCGCTGCCTCGCTAACTCTGCTGGTCATTGCAACCCTTTTTCAGCGCTGGAAATTGCCTCGCCAGGCACGGCAAGCAGCGCTGGGGCAGACTGACGCAGCGATCAACTGGTTGCTTGCCATCGCTTGGATTGCAGTGGGCTTCTCGATCACTGGACTGCTACTCGACGTGTCGCTCACCAAAACTCGACCGATCTTGGCCTCGCAACTACTGCGGTTCTATTGGTTTCGCTGGTCTGACATTGTCGTACCGTTAGCTTGGACACTTACTTTCTGGGCCTCGGTTCGCGGAGGTGCAGAGTCGTTATTCACACGGCCCGGACTAGAACCTGGCAATCGCGTTACGAACGTCCCAGGTCGCGTTTGGTCTGCAGCATTTTTGCTGGTGGGCGTTTCGGCGACGCTCATTCTGACAGCGCGGCACACGCGTGCAACTTTCGACCGCAGAGTGCCCGCGGCGGACGACGTTCTTATGGACGCACCCGGAAATCAGGAAATTGCGACGGATCGCTTCGTCGACTGGCTGGCCGTCTGCAACTGGATTCGTCAGAGTTCCCCAACGGATTCGCTATGGTTCACACCCGAATTTCAGCAGACATTCAAGTGGTACGCACAACGTGCGGAAGTAGTCTGTTGGAAAGATGTGCCACAAGACAACGCTTCCGTGCGACAGTGGTACCAACGTGTCGTCGACTGCAGAGCGCCGCGTAATGCCGACGGCGCGCCTGTCGAGTGGACCTCCGCGCAGATACTTGAATTGGCTCGACGCTACCACTTTCGCTGGATTTTAGTTGACCGCCGCATACAAACGCAGCCACTACTCCAGTTGGAAATCATGTATCCCATCGAGACATCCAACCGTTCCTTTGCCGTCTTTCGCATTCCCGATGTACTGGAATGAACGGCTAATTTCGCCGCACCCTGCCCTCTCCAAAGCTATTCCTGCTGCGCGGAGCGGGAGCGACGAAGCGGGTGCGGCAACTTGTTCTGAGACGACGCCTTACCCCAGCCGCCATGCGTCGAAGTGCTGGACGAGCTCTGCTGCTGTTCCGTATTGGTAAGTTTCCCATCCCATTTGCTTTGCTGCCGCCAGATTGTCGGCGCGATCATCGGTAAAAAAGATCCCTGCACCACGGCAGCCGCAAGCCTTTTCGCAATGTTCGTAAATCGCTCGCGTCGGCTTCATCGATCGCACCTCGTAGCTCAAAACGAGCGGATCGAACCAACCGTGCAACATCGGCCATGGCTGGCGTTGCAACCACTGCCAATGTGCTTCGCAAGTATTCGACAACAAGCCGATCCGGGTTCCGGTGGACTGAACATGCTCGAGCGCGCCGATAATTTCATCGTTGGGTGTGAAGATAGCGCTGAACGCTTCCAGAACATCGGACTCTTGCGAGCGCGACCCTAGTAGGCTGTTGACCCGATCCGCGAATTGCTGACTGGTGATCAGTCCCGTTTCATAGGCTTGCTGTAAACCAGAATCAAAGAGAGCATGTTGTGATGCCTCCAGGCTACAACCCACTAACTCGGCGACTTGCGATACCGCCAGGCCATGATCAAATTTGACAAGCACATTGCCGAGGTCGAAGTAAAAAAACCGCTCCAACATGAATACCTGTTAAAAACCTTGCTTTAAAATCGATTGTCCTGACAAATCGAGCGGCGGCTATAGTGCGCGGATACGAACTGCGCGATACCAGGCCTCGGTCGGAGGACCAGCATGGATCTGCAGTCCGATAATTCCCGAGTCCGGTATACTTGTATCAGATTCGGTGTAGTCAACTGTTCTGTGGCCGTTGAGAAAAAGTTGAATGTGCTTGCCTTCGGCCAAAATTCGCAACTCGTTCCAGTCGCCCGGCTTGAGCCACTTCGTAATTTCTTCCGCAGATCCCCTGGCCAGCATCTTATTGCGTCGCGATTCATCGTACAGGGCACCCCAGATTGGACTATCCGCCATCTCGCCCACATCGCACTGGTAGCCGCTCACTTCATGGTGATTGGGTACCCGTTGCGAACGGAACTGGATGCCCGCATTCTTACCCTCGCCAATCAATTTGACCTCTGCTCGCAATTCGAAATTAGTATAGGACTTCTGCGTGCATAGAAATTCGTTATTCGGAATTTTCTTCGTTAGGCTACCTGCGACAATCGCCCTTTGTTCAAGGCGGAAATGATCCAAATTTCCCTCCCAGCCGTCCAGCGACTTGCCATCGAACAGCCATTGGAAGCCGGCTTCAAGTGGTTGAGGATCATCGGCCAGGCACTTAGCAGATAAAATTAGGCTAGTCGCCACGACCAGGCAGGCGAATCTTCGATTGGTTAGCATGCTCACTCCCCCAACAAGACTGAATTTCGAACGGCTGCACGCCCACACAGCGTTGCGGCTGTGACCGCCAGTATTGTTGAGCTCAGCAAATTAAGCAACACGCCGACGCTGCTTATTCCCGCGTAGCAGTTTGCTGCGGAGGATGCCTCCCTGGGGACTGCGATAGCGCATCTGCAAAATCATCTTGTTGGCCAGCGACCGTTTGGCCACGCGTGGTTGAAATACGCGCCCCAAGGGGCCCGCCAGCAGTGCCGGCAACATGATCAATTCCGATACCACACCGGCGATCAAAATGCACAACATCAACCAGCCAAATCGCTGCGTAGGGGTAAATGTGCTGAAGGCGAACACCGACAGCCCCAGGCCGCTGATGATGGCTGCTTGTAAGGTCGGAATGGCACAGTGTTGATAGGTGGCCACGATGGCCGCATTGCGATCGTGCGAATGGTCCAGCTCTTCTCGATAGCGTGACAAGTAATGAATCGTATCATCCACGGCCACTCCCAAGGCGATACTGGCCGTCATCATCGAACCGATATCAATAGGGACTCCTAACCATCCCATCCCACCGAAGATCACCAGCACAGGCAAAACGTTTGGCAACATGGCCACAGCGCCAGCCGCAAAACTTCTGGAGACTAGCATCATGATGGGCGTGATAGTCAGGAAGGACCACAGCGTGCTTTCAATCAAACTGTTCAGCAAAGCGCGTTGGGCCTTGTAAACGATCGGTACGACCCCAGTGTAAACCGCGTCGATCTCCGCCAACTTGGGCGCCGTGTTCCTCGCCGCCGGCTTGGCTTGGGTGAGTTTATGGATGCGGGCGTCGATCGTATGCGGCACAATAGCCCGGATCGTTTGCAAATCGGAGTCGGCGAAGTTACCCATCACCACGACTGCATCCGTGGCTTGCAGTTTCTCAAGTTGACTAAGGGTCGTTGTTTGCGGGTCAGCCTGAATCTTAAAGACGCGACAACGGGATTGATTCAGCAGCGCGTACAAGTGTGTTGCCATCGTATCACTGGGATCCGCTGGCGGTGCCACTTCGCTAACGGCAGCTGAAGTCTCCCCCTCTTTGGTCGAGTTGGTGAAATTCCACAAAACCACGCGGGCCCCAGCGGGCGCGCGACCGTCCAGCCATTGATCGAGTTGATTGAGAATTCTTACCCGTGCATCGTGGGTGTCGAGTACCGGCTTGGCCACCTCACGCAAGTCACGCACAAATTGACCGTAATCGACATCGCGGAATGCGGCTACGCGGAGACTGATGCGCCAAAGCTCACTATTATCAGTCGAATCGTATCTCAGAAACCCCGCGTTCCCGAACTCTTTACGACTGGAACTCAGACGCACGTCAAAGGCTTTGCGGTGCACATAACTGACCGTGTCACCTCCACTACGCGGCAGGGTGGGTGCAAAGGAAGCCGCTGAGAGGCTATTACCGATCACGTTGCTGCCCCGCGACCCAAAGCGACTATCGATCATATCCTGCATACGAACAATCGTTTCGAGGCGTTCAAGAAAGCTCAAACGTAACGATTCGGGGCTATCATTTACTCGCGACTGTTGTTCCTGTGACTGCATGCCAGCATCAAAGCGGACGACGATCTCCAGCGGCACGAGTTTGCCGAGGTTGTTTTCCAGCCAGCCGTAATCCCTCAAGATTCTCGCTCGACTATCGAATAATTTAAGCAAATCGATGCTTGAACGCATC
>JBBQRC010000224.1:0-7735 GCA_038215215.1 Pirellulales bacterium | reverse complement strand
AGGTCGTCGAAATCCATCGCGCCGGCCAACTTGATGGCTTGCTGATAACGTCGATAGCCACTGGCGGCCACATGCTCTGCGTCGGTGCGTGCGCGCTCGGGTGCGGAGGCTACGGAGACGCCAGCATTTTTCCAACGGCTGATATGCGACAGAAAATCGCCTGGTTTGAGCATCCCCTCATGGACACGCAATTGGCGAAGCACACCGCGGGCAACCGATTCCTGGTCGCTACGATCGTAAATCGCGAAGCGGGCTGGATAACCAAGTCGCGTGGCATGCCGCCGCAAAATCTGTACGCAATTCGCGTGAAAGGTACCGATGACCGGCGCTGGCGCGGCGAGCTCTCCGCGGCGGGGTTTGCGCTTTGGCCCCAACATGCTGGTGATCCGCGCCCGCATCTCTTTGGCCGCTTTGTTGGTAAAGGTTACCGCCAAAATGCGACCGGGATGTGTCCCATGCTGAATAAGATTAGCGATCCGAAACGTGACGACACGGGTCTTCCCAGAGCCGGCTCCCGCCAGAACGAGAAGCGGTCCACTGATCGTTTGTACAGCTCTTTGCTGCTCGGGGTTGAGGCCATTGTTCATGTCTCGCATCGTAGCGAGCGGGGCGTAGTTCTCCAAGGGTTGCAATTTGGTGTTGCAGAATTCCGGAAGATCCCTAGAATTCGAGGCTCTCGTTCAAGGTGAAAAGTCCGCACGTAGTCGTGTTCGTTCACAACCGTAGACTAATCTAGGGTGAGGACGCCCACGGCGTGATGCGAGCAGCCTCACCATGGCGTGAGAACCGCCGTGCGGTGCTGGAAAGTCGGCTGAGTCCGCTTAGCTTTTCGGACGCGCACGGCTACACTTTAACTCAAGGTGCGTTAGCACTGCGATTCAGGGCTCCTTAGCACTGCGATTCAGGGCGAGTTGCGCAACCAAAACAAAACATTTAGCTGTTAATAAAGTAGTTCACCATGAAAGTTGTATCGTCCATCGGTGCTCTCAAATTTCGCCATCCCGATTGCCAGGTCGTGCGTCGCCGCGGGCGAATTTACGTCATTTGCAAGAGCAACCCACGCTACAAAGTCCGCCAAGGTGGGGCGAAAAGCCGCAAAACGAAGCGCTAGTTTTCAATAACCTAGCCAGCAGCCTCCTTAATCTGCCGCCAACCCAGGGTAACACCTGGGTTTTTTCGTTACTTTTCCATTCGTTTTGCTAGTGATTATTGGCAGGGCTTGGCAACGAAAACGCACGTCGGCGTTATTTAGGCAAGCGTGAGTCTGTTACCCCAGCGGTTCGTCAGCTCTCGTCTATCGACTCGGTCGGACGAAGATTGCGGCTGAATTTGGCGTAATTCAATGCTATGCTTGGCTACGCCCCTCTGTAGAAAGCGATTCCTCAGGCTTTCTTCATAGAGCTTGGTCGATCCCTCCCTGTAATTGGCCAATAGATTCGTTATTTCAGGAATAAACCGCATGTGTGGAATCGTGGGTTACGTTGGCAGTCGAGACGCCTGCCCATTTTTGATCGGCGGGCTGCGTCGCTTGGAGTATCGTGGCTACGACAGCGCCGGCATTGCGACCTTGCGCCCCAATGAAGGCTTCCGTGTGACCAAAGTGGCTGGGCGAATCGACCTGCTAGAGAGCGCGATGGCGAAACGCGCGATGGTAGGACAGCTGGGCATCGGACACACTCGCTGGGCCACCCACGGCGCGGCAACGGAAGAAAATGCGCATCCGCACCAAGGCGGCAACGGCTTGCTTACCCTAGCGCACAATGGTGTCATCGAGAACTACGAATCACTCAAGCAGACCCTGCAAAGCAAGGGCTATCAGTTCCTTTCCCAGACCGATAGTGAAGTTGTCGCCCACTTAATCGCCGAATGCCTCAAAGTTTCAAGCTTGGCCAGTTCTGCTCCGGCCTCAATCGAATGTTACGTGGACGCCGTCCAGCAAGCGTTGGCACTATTGCGGGGCACCTATGGCTTGGTGATTCTGTTTCGCGATCAGCCGGACTTGTTGATTGCAGCGCGTTGCGGCAGCCCGCTGGTGATTGGCGTTGGCAAGAACGAACAATTTATCGCCAGCGACACTTCTCCTTTAGTGGGTTTTACCGAGCGTATCATTTACTTAGCGGACCATCAAATCGCTGTCTTGCGGCCCGATAATATTCAAGTGCTGCACCGCGACCAAGGACGCGTGCGGCCGGAAATTCGCACTCTGTCAACGCAGTCGGTCGATGTTGCGTTGGATGGTTTTGACCATTTCATGCTCAAGGAAATCTACGAGCAACCAATCTCGATCAAAAACGCCTTACGCGGGCGACTCGACAAGGACAACGCGACCGCCAAGTTTGGTGGCTTGAATCTCACTCCACAGCAGTTGCGGAGCACGCAGCGGATCATTCTCACCGGCTGCGGCACTAGCTGGCATTCGGCGCTGGTGGGAGAGTACCTGCTGGAAGAACTCGCACGCATTCCCGTCGAAGTTGAATATGCCAGCGAGCTAAGATATCGCAACCCACCGGTCGAGCCTGACACGATCATCTTCGGGATAACGCAAAGTGGTGAGACTGCAGATACGCTGGCGGCGCTCCGCGAAATGAAACGTAAGGGACACCATACGCTCGCGATTTGCAATGTGATCGGCAGCAGCATCGCGCAGGAGGCTGATGGTGGCGTTTACCTGCATGCCGGACCGGAAATTGGCGTCGCATCCACCAAAGCCTTCACTTCGCAGCTGGTAGTGCTGTGCATGCTGGCTCTCTACTTTGGGCGATTGCGACACCTTAGTTTTGAGGCTGGTCAACGCATCATCGCACAATTAGAACAATTACCGGAGCTAGTGACACGTGCTTTGGAGTGCCACAGTAAAGTTAAAGAAGTGGCGGCCAAATATGCGAATGCGACCAACTTTTTGTACCTCGGCCGAAACTATAACTTCCCCACCGCTCTCGAAGGGGCGTTGAAGTTGAAAGAAATCAGCTATATCCATGCCGAAGGATATCCGGCAGCAGAAATGAAGCACGGTCCGATCGCCTTGGTCGATGAGTACACTCCATCGGTGTTTTTGGTACCGCAGGGTGCCGTGTACGACAAAGTGCTGAGCAATCTTCAAGAGGTCAAAGCTCGCGGCGGACCTGTGATTGCGATTGTGGATCATCACGATCCCGTAGTCGCCAAGCTCGCCGATGACGTGATTACGATTCCAAAAGCCGAGGATTTTATACAGCCCATTGTCAGCGTGATCCCCTTGCAATTGCTTTCCTACGAGATTGCCCTGTTGCGGGGATGCGACGTTGACAAGCCGAGAAACCTAGCCAAGAGCGTAACCGTTGAGTAACCTGCGATGAGCCCATCGCGTCTAAATATTCGAAATCTGGAGACCAGTAGATGAGTAACGTCGGCCTAAGCTATCAAGCGCGTAAAGCACTGTCGGTTCACATTGGTGAAGCGGCTGGTAATGAAATTGCGAACTTGCTGCAGCGGATGGCAGCGCAGATTGAAGAATTGAAGCGCAGTAAAGTCAACGTCACGCCCGTAGTTCCGGGTTTGAAGTCTGAGCGGGATCACGTGTCGGCCGCAATTGAAAACGAGACGTTTTAGCTGGCACGCCCTAGGCGTATCGCCGGCCGCACATCCTCCAGGAGGTTGAGGTCGATGGTGAAAATTTGGATCGATGCTGATGCGGCGCCGCGGGAAGTGAAGGAGATTATTTTTCGCGCCGCCAAACGACTGAAGGTAGAGACCGTATTGGTAGCCAACCAATCACAGTTTACACCGCCGGGAGCCGCTTACATTTCATCCGTAACGGTTCGCGATGGCGCCAATGTCGCGGACGCATACATCGTCACACATAGCCAGATCAACGATCTAGTTGTCACCGCCGACATTCCGCTGGCCGCACTTTTGGTGGAGAAAGACGTTGTAGTCATCGATCCGCGTGGCGATGAATACTCAGCCGATAACATTCGCTCGCGTTTGTCAGTGCGGAACTACATGGATCAGGTCCGCGGCGCAGGGAATATCACTGGTGGCAGCCGCCCCTACAACGAACGCGACAAAGCCGCGTTTGCTTCTACCTTCGATCGGCTACTCACCCGCTCATTGAAAGCGTCGGCCAGCGTGGCGAAGTCACCCGCGGACAGTTCGACCGATCCCTCAACGGCACAGCTCCAGCAGATCGCGCCCGAGGCGCCGCGCGAGGAATAGGAAATTGGCTGCGTAACGCGGTCCAAGACGCCGTGGATCTTGCGACAATCGGTACAGCCACTCTAGCCTAAGTTTCTGCCACAGCGGCGGTGCGCGTCGAGCCGTTCCGGCCAGGAAGTCAAACGAAGCGCCTAGCTGAATGCTGAGTGGCACGCTGAGCTCTTGCAAGTGCTGGTAGATCCACAACTCGCCCTTGGGTTGGCCAAAGGCAACCAGCAAGATATCTGGCTGGCTGACGCGAATGCGCTCGACCATGGCCGCATGTTCAGCCGAACTAAGGGGGCGAAAGGGCGGTGCGTAGCAGCCTGCAATTTGCACACCCGGATAAAGCTGCTGCAGCTTGGCCGCAGCGGCCTCTGCCACCCCGTCCGCAGCACCGAGTAAAAAGATTCGATAACCCTTCTCCGCGGATCGCTTCGCCAACTCCAAAATGAGATCCGCTCCCGCCACGCGGCAAGGAAGAGGATGTATCCCAAAGCGACTTCGCACGACGATCGGATGGCCATCTGCCAGCACCGCCGCCGCACTCCGGTTCACTTCCATGAGCTGCGGAAAGCTTTCGATCAGCATCAGGTAGTTGAGATTCGCCGTCACGAAGTACTCTGGCTCGCGCGCTCGAATGATCTCATCGGCCAGATGAACCGTACCGGCCATGTCGAGAACGGCAAAGGGCGTATCCCAAACCGAAGTGGTCTCGGGCTCGCAAGTCCGACTCCACTTTGGCGTCGTCGAGGTGGAGTCGCTGGTCGGCGAGTGCGTATCAATCGGGAGGGGCTGCAGATCGACAAAAATCGACTGAATCGCCTCAGTCGAGAAACTTGCGGTAGGCTGCGTCGTATTGTCCATCGGTTCATCCAGGTTTGTGCGTTGGAAACCCTTAGGTTGGTCCACGAAAGCCTACGTCATCGTTACACTTGGAGCAGAGCAAAAGCACTCCCCTAGCGGTCTGGCCAAGTCGGGCTTGTGCTGATTAAGACGAATTTAACGAAAGCAGCTCATGCGGAATGGTATCGCGATTGTCGTCGAGGGACTGCACACCGGGCTGATTGGTGCCTACGGATCGAACACGGCGGTCACCCAAGCCATCGATCGCTTGGCCGCCTACGGACTGGTACTCGATCAATGCTTTGTCGATGGGCTTGATCCTGTTCAACAGCTTCGTAGCATCTGGACGGGGCGGCACGCGGCGCAGCCACCGCAAAGTGAAGGCTCGATGTGGCAGCAACTGACTGCGGCGGGACGTGAATGCTGCTTAATTACCGATTGCCCCGTGGCTGCAGCCACAGCTGAAGAGCTAGGCTGTCCGAGCGTCACACTGGTGGCAACTGAAAATCGCAGTGAAGCCGCCAGTGACTGGACAGAATGCACTTTAATGCAAGTCTTTGTGGCCGCCGTGGACGAGATTGAGTCACAGGAGTCGGGTTGCATGATCTGGGTACACAGTCGCGGTTTACGGCATGTCTGGGATGCCCCCATCGAGATGCGCCAACGGTTCACTGACCCCGAGGATCCACCGCCTCCCAGTGATGCGTGTGTGCCAGAGATTGTGATCGACAAAAATACCGATCCCGATGAAGTGGTCGGTTGGTCTCAAGTCGCTGCGGCCCAGGTCGCGGTTGTGGACCGCGCCCTGGAAATACTGCTAACCACCATTGAAGGGCGTAGCGATGCCAACAGTTGGTCTTCCATGTTACTCTCCCTGGGCGGCGTGCCGCTGGGCGAGCACGGGCGCTTGGGTTGGGGTGATCCACAGATGCACGGTGAAGAAATGAGCTGCCTAGCCATTGTGCGTCCTGCTGAATGGTTGGCGCTGGGACAGCGTCGCGCGGAACTTTGCCAACTACCCGACATCATGCCAACTTGGCTGGAGGCCATGGAAATCCACACGCCGCTACCGACCACTGGCTGGGGACGCAGCCTCCTGGGCATGGGACCATTCACTGCTCCGTTCCAGTGGCCTGCCTACTTCCAGTTGGCATTTGCGGTGCATTCCACCGGTGCCCACTGGATACGCACTCCTGCTTGGAGTAGTCTCTTGCAGAGCGACGAAAAACGTGAGTTGTATGTTAAGCCGGATGACCGCTGGGAGATGAGTGATGTCGCTTCCCGGCGCCGGGATGTGGTGGAGCAGATGCAGGAATTAGCCAACACTTTCGTCCGCTGTCTCGCAAGCAACCGTCGCGAGGATCTACCTCAACTCGCGGACGAACTGTGTAACTTAATTCGCTGACCGTCACGCTAACGCTTGAGGGAATCGCGGATCTCACGGAGCAATAAGACCTCTTCGGCTGTTGCTGGCGGCGCTGCGGCTTCGGCTTCTTGCTTCTTCTTCATATGATTGATGAACTTGATGAACATGAAGATCGCCGCAGCGATAATGGCAAAGTCCACGACACTCTGGATAAACATCCCATAATTCAAGACGCTGTAGTTGACGGTTTCAATCACTGGCTGGCCAGCCTCGTCAAGGACGGGTTTTCCTTCTACCAATTTGGGCAACTCGACCGGATACCTGAGTGCCATCTCCTTAAAGTTCACACCACTCTTGGCAGTAATGAGATTAAGTGGGGGCATGATGATATCGCTGACCAGCGAAGCGACAATCTTCCCAAACGCACCGCCAATGACGACACCCACTGCCAAATCAACCACGTTGCCACGCATGGCAAACTCACGAAATTCTTTCGCAAGACTCATTGTTGTGTGCTCCTGAAATCAATTCTGTTATTCGAATAATCAATCAGAGAGCCGGTAACGCGCGATCCGGTTGGTTATCGCGATTTTGCAACTCCGCAGAAACTCGATAAATGAGTTTGTTCAAGCCGGCGCCGGTCACGGCACTAATTAAGAGCACGTCACGACCAGTCTCGGCTTGCAACAGCGCATGCACTTCCGCCGATTCCGGAATTTCGGCCTTGCTGACGACTAAGATCTCTGGCCGTTCCGCCAGTTCCTGGCTGTACTGACTGAGTTCGTGGCGAATGACTCGGTAGTTTTCCAACGGGTCGCTCCCGTCGTTCGGCAACGGTTCGATTAAATGCACTAAGATGCCGGCGCGCATAATGTGTCGCAAGAAATCGTGCCCCAACCCTACGCCTTCCGAGGCGCCTTCGATCAGACCAGGAATATCCGCCATCACAAATGTGCGATCGATATCAATGACCACGCGACCAAGATTCGGAAACTTGGTGGTGAAGGGATAGTCGGCAATTTCTGGTCGAGCCCGCGACATGCGACTTAAAAGGGTACTTTTGCCCGCGTTGGGTTTACCTACCAACCCCACATCCGCGATGACCTTCAGCTCTAGGATGACCCGCCGATGTTCACCCGCAAGTCCACGAGTAGCTTCGTACGGAGCCTGATTAGTAGAGCTCTTAAAACGCGTGTTTCCTTTGCCCCCGGAACCTCCGCGGGCTGCGATAACGTCGTCGGTGGTGGACACAAGGTCTTTGATGATCATGCCGGTTTCAGCATCGATCATCACTGTGCCAGGGGGAACTTCGATGACTAGATCTTCGCCATTGCGACCATGCTTGTCCGA
>JBBQRC010000223.1:0-7739 GCA_038215215.1 Pirellulales bacterium | reverse complement strand
CAGCAAGTAGGGAACGGCGATTCAACCAAGTCCAACTGTACGTAGCGACCTAGCGGCCTTTTCAGGCGCGATGGGGTTGATGTAGCAATCGCTGCCCCATTCGAATCCAGCAACTTTGGTCAACCTTGGAAATAGTTCCATCCGCCAATGAAAGGCTCGAGACTCTTGATAGTTATCCGGGGCGGTGTGAATCACAAAGTTGTAGGCGGCTCTCGGATAACAAAATTCGATCCGCCTGATGATGCTATGTGTCAGCCAAGACAGTTCGCAAAGCGATTCGCAAGTCAACGATTCAAACGTACTGTTGTGCGCCTTGGGGAGGATAGTCACCATCGAGGGTAAGCGACTTGCAAACGGGCAAAAAGCCACGTAATTTTCCGACTTCTCGACGATGCGCTGCTCTTGCTCCAGTTCGTCGGCAACCATACGGCAGAACAAGCAAGTTCCTTCGATGCTAACGAACTGCTCCATACGCTGGATGTGACGCTTGACCTCGGTGGGCAAAATGTCGGTGGCAATCAGCTGCGAGTGGGTGTGGGCTAACGATGCGCCAGCGTCATGGCCCACGTTTTTGAAGACAACCGCGTAGGTTGTTTTGCGTTCTTGACGCCAGAAGGCCAAGCGGTCGCGGTAAGCACGAAAGACCAGCCCAACCGTTTCGCGATCCAATTGCGACAAGGACTGCAAATGCAGCGGGCTTTCAATGATAACTTCGTGCCCCCCTGTGAGCTCGCGGCGGGCGTAGAGGTCGATTGGGGCGTTCGCGACTACCTCCGAAAACGGGGGACTAAACGATTCCAAATGTGGCCCTGCACCCATCACATCTTGCGGCGAATCGATGCGACTGGAACCGTGGTTGACTGCAGGAAACTTGTTGGGGACCACTCGCACCTGCCAACCGCCATCACCACTGCTATCGTTGTAGCTGGCCACGGGTTGAGGGGTTTCAATCTCGTGCCCCGAACAAAATGGACAATGGCTGCTGTCGTTGTGCACGGACACGACGTGGGAGAAATCTTCGGGACGCTCAGAACGTTGTGGCGCGACAATTACCCACCGATCTGCTAGCCAATCATGGCGCAATTCGCTGGTCGTATATTTGTCACGCTTGCCGCCCATCATGAATCTCAGCTCGCAACTAAGGCGGAGGTCAAAACTTGTTGATAAACGCGTTCATAGGCACCGGCACTCTGGCGCCATGACCAATCTTGTCTCATACCACATTGTACAATTTGTTGCCATACTTCGGGCTTGGTTTGGTAAACATTTATCGCTCTTAAGATTGCATTTCGCAGGCTGTCCAAGGTATAGCTATCGAAGCGAAAGCCGGTGGCGCAATCATTTGCCAAATTTTGCGGTGACGTGTCCACGACGGTGTCGATCAGTCCCCCGGTCGAATGCACCACGGGCACGGAGCCGTATCTCAAGCTGTAAAGTTGGTTCAGTCCACAGGGTTCGTAGCGACTGGGCATTAAGAACAGGTCACTCGCCGCTTCGATCCTGTGAGCCAATTTTTCGGCAAACTCGAGTTTGATGGCCAGTTTTGCGGGAGCCCGAGTGGCCAAGTGACGCAATTGTTGCGCATAGTTCTCATCCCCAGTTCCCAAAATAACCCACTGCAACGGCAGCTCGACCAACGCCAGTTGCAACAGCGGAATAATCAGGTCCCAACCCTTTTGATCCACTAGTCGGCTAACGATTCCGACAAGTGGGAGATGTGGTTCGGGTGCCAAACCCATTGCCTCCTGCAATTGCCGTTTGCATTCTGCTTTACCCTCGCTCCAACTGCCGATGTCGTAGTTTTTCGGAAGATGTGGGTCGGTGGCAGGATTCCAGGAATCGTCGACGCCATTGACAATACCAATCAGGGACTGTCCGCGATCACGTAGCACTCCATCCAAACCACAGCCAAATTCCGGTTGGGTGATCTCACGCGCATACGAGGGACTGACCGTGGTCACTGCATCCGCAAACGTAATGCCCGTTTTCATCAGATTCAGTTCACCGTAAAACTCCATCTGCTGCCAGTTGTAATACTGCCAGTCGAGTCCGGTGAGCACCATATCGTAGGCCCAGAAACGACCTTGATAGGCTAAATTGTGGATCGTCAACACGCTTTTGGCACGCTGTGCCCAAGAATATCCGTTGAAGCCAGTGGAAACGTAAGCTGGCATTAGCCCTGATTGCCAGTCATGTGCATGCAGGATGTCAATTTCCAAATCGAGCTGAGCGATCGCTTCCATCGCCGCCCGACAGAAAAACGCAAAACGCTCACAATTGTCGCGATATTCACCTAAGCGATCACCGTATAGTCCATCTCGATCGTAATAAGCCGGTTGATCGATCAAGTACACGGTCACGGCAGAATTTGGGAGTTTCGTTTTTAGCAATCTGCACGCAACGTGTCGCCCGCCCATGGCAATCGTAAAGACATGGGGAGTCGACTCGATGGGAATTCCACTCTGCAGTGCACAGCGGTATCCTGGGAGGAATACGGTGCACTTGTGCCCCAGTTGCTCGAGCGCAATGGGTAGTGCTCCGCAGACGTCGCCCAAGCCGCCCGTTTTCGCAAAGGGGACGGTTTCACTGGAGGTCATGGCAATATGTAAAGGTTTCAATGTTCTTTTCCCAAACCGTTGCATTGCGAGTTTATGTAGGCGTATCGCTAGCCGCCGCGCATTCCCCGTCCGTCCTTTAGTATGCCTGAAATGTAATCAAAGCTCAGGCGACATGCCGGGAATTCCGGGTCTGTTTCCGGAACAATTAGCCCACGACGCGGCCTAACCCAGGTTGTCGTCAGACTTTACCCATCTCGCGGAGTTGCTCTTGGTTGATTGGAAATCGCTGGGCTATAATGAGTCCCAACCATACTCGACGAATGTCCGATTGTCGAGTTAACACGGACCAGCCATATGTTTAATCAGACAGAGCCGTATGTTTAATCAGGCAGAGTATGTAAAATGGTGCTGAGAGGTAGAGATCAAAATGCAGAGCTTTCCCTATTGCAAGAGTTTTAGTGCCTAGGCAGACCTGGAGCAGCGTTAGAGCTACCGAAATGAACTTATCAACGATTCGGCCCAAAGTGGCACAATTGACCTTTCAGTTGTTCAATCGAGCGTTACACCCCGAACTGTTCCAGGTTGTGAAGTCGCATCATGTGGATCGCGACGGTTTTTCGGCCCACATTGACATCACTCAGGATGGCCACGTGATTCGCTTGAGAGCGGGTACTTCGACGCTGACCGAAGTTGCTGCCTCCGTTCACCAGCCACTGCCAAAAAGCCGACGACTCGTGCTGAACTCCCTCTCCGAGAAACATGCCGAATCAATCGACTGCCGCGCCGGAATCCAATATCAGTACGAGCATGAGCTCGAACGTGTACGACCTGAATTGTTTTGGCTAATTCAGCAGCAATTGGGCGAATCAGCCAAGAACCACGAGCTGATCCAAGTCTTTGATGCCAGTGGTCGGATGGCCATTGGCGGCATGAGCTTCATTCACATCGAAACGCGCAGCCGTAGCTTTCGGGTGCAAGCGATTCATACCTTTCCCGACGATCTGGCATTGGTAAAAATCCAGTCCACTTACACGCTCCCGAAGTGACGGCGGACTGGTGACGTCTGTGGGCGTCAAAGCAGATCCCTGAAGCGTCGTCTCAAAACAAGTTACGGCACTTCTTTCCGTGCTGCGCAGCAGAAATAGCGGGCAGCAGAAATAGCGGGCCTCAGGAATAGTGGGGCAGCAGGAATAGTGGGGGCGAGGGGAGACGACGCATTAGACTCGATAAAATCGATCGCGCGCGGTAACCTGCCAACTGTCTACGATCGCTCCATGGGTCACCACTTGCAAATGACTGTGAAGTGCCACGGTCGGGCAGATGTGTGCGGGCAACGCGTAAACCGCGTCGCCAATCTGAAACTGTTCGGCCTGAGCGGTCTCGATGACCAAATGCTCTTCGCTATGGCCAACCTCTTTCGCATCCGGGATATTCAAGACGGAGCAGCGGCGACCCGCCGGTTGATCGGCCGCGACTGCTTTATAACCCAAGTCTAGCGTCAAACGATTCGGGCCGCAGCGACTAATGACTCGCGAGAAGAGCACGGCGGCATGCGCTATACCGGTTAGGTCTGCATAGTCGCGGCCGTAGTTGAAGTCGGAAAGAAAGCACGTGCCTGGTGAGCACTCAATGTGCTCATCATCCAAACCCGCAAAAACGGGAAATGTGGGTGTGCCACCACAAACTAGTCTGGGAATGCGAATGCCAATCAGTGCCAGCTCGGCAACCATAGCCCTGACCGGGGCCAGTAGTTGCGCAACCGCTTGCTGACGATCTGCCAATTTGGGTTGATGGTTCTGACCATCGTAGACGTGAAAGCCGCCTGCGGTGACATGATCGAGTTGCGTTAAGCGCCGGTACAATTCGATTGCCGCGGGCCCCGCTTCAAGACCGGTGCGATGCATGCCAGTGTCCAGATCGACCAGCACATCAACCGTCTGTTCGCGCCGCCGCAGGGCACCATTGAGCTGCGTCAAGACCGCTTGGTTATCCACCACCGCGCGGAATTGCGTGTTGGGAAACTGTTCGATCAAGTCGATCAATTTCTCTATCGCGGGACCAACGACTGGATAGGCCACCAGCACATCTGGCACCCCGCACTCGGCCAACATCGCGGCTTCGGCTAGCGTTGCGCACTTGTGTTTCGTGATCCCCTGATCTAGGGCCATGTGCACGATTTGCGGAGTCTTGTGAGTCTTCACGTGTGGTCGTAATCGCTCGGGATCGCCGGCGATCCGAATCGAGGCCGCCACATTTCTGCGAATAATTTCTGGGTAAACTAATAGGCAGGGCGACAATAAATGTGAACTGTCCTGAAGTTTGTACCAGTCGGTCGTTGACACGAGGTGAACTTTCGAAGAGTGGAAGCGCGTTATGCCAGCGCCTGCGGCGTAATCTATGCGCCCAGCGCCCGCGGCGTGATCTACGGGCCCAGCGCCCGCACACCGCTGCATACGGTCAATACACGGCTATAACTTGGCGGACGGTTTGTACAGCTTGCGACCCAGCGTCGGATGATAAGCTGTCCACACGCTGTCCGAATTGCGATCCGATTCAATCAGCTCTGTCGCTGCATTCACTTTGGCATCCATATCGTCCAAGTAATGCAAGACGATGGCTTCCAGGGTCATGGGAACTTTTGGGCTGCCGTGTTCCAAGTGACCGTGATGACTGACGATCATATGCTGCAATCGCCACAGAACCTCATCCGGAACGGGTTGATTGGTAGCCTGTGCCACAGCCGCAGCGCGTCGATCCAGCTCCACGACACCTTGCACTAAATGCCCGATCAATTGCCCCGGATCGCTATAAGTCAGTTCGCCATCGTAGCTCAATTCATCCAATTTTCCGAGATCGTGTAAGAACACTCCCACAAGCAACATTTCCCCGTCAAGTTGCGGATAGTGCGGGGCCACGGCAGCGGCGATGCGCATCAAGTCGAGCACATGCCGCAGCAAGCCCCCCTCGTAAGCATGATGCGTCTTGATACCTGCTGGCGCACGCCGCAGTTTGCCCATCAAGGAGTCATCATCAAGATAGTTGGCCATGAGACGTCGCAGATGCTCATTCTGCAAGTTCGACAAACGCTCGCGCAACTCAGCCAACCAGCTCTCGATCTCTTGCGGATTGCTAGTCGCAAAATCTTCAGCATTCACCTTGCCGGACGGTACGACTTCAAAATCCTGGACGATCAACTGCAAGACGCCATTGTGCAACTGCGCCGTCCCCAGCACGCGTAAGAAATCCCCCTTGCTGAATGTTTCGTAAATCGATTGGCCCGCATTCCAACGCAGTCCACTGACTTGCCCCGTGCGATCCATTAACTGCAGAAGCAGATAGTCGGCCCCCTGCCGATTCGCACGCACTTGTTTGTCAACGACGCGGTAAATCTCGTCAACCTGATCGCGTGCTTGAAGGTTCTCAATAAACTGTCGCTGCATGAAATTTTACCGTTGAAGTTTCGAGTCGGTCTGCCAATTTCCATTTTGCTGATCACGCTCCTTAACAGCGGGGCGGCTGAAGGGCCTGTCGCAGCGACTAAGATATCAGAAGTTCGACGGGCGTCACCCAGGGCGGTGGGCAGCCATAATTCGGGTTGGCCAAGTGGCGAACAGCGTCATGACTTTCTCCTGTTGCCAAGCAATCCGAAACTCATGAGGCGTTTCGCTGCCTTGAATGCGAGCTGCCGCACTGCACTAACTAGTGGAGCATCAACTTTTGACGTTAGGGTTGAGGCCGGACGGCTCGCGCTGTTCCGCTTGCATTTTAGCGGAAGAGCGCGAGCTCTCCGGTCTTGCTGAACCCTAATTTTTGAGCTTGGCACTGCACTAGTAGCTAAAATGGCGTCTGGCATTTTTACTGAAGGTCAAAGTACAAGCCCAAATACCAATGGGGACATTGATCAGGCAACATAAGCAGGGTAGGCAGGATAAAATCGCGCCGGTCTTGGCAGATGCCAGCCCCGCACGGCGGGTCATGGCAATACCGCCAAACAATTTCACAATGACAATGATCAAACCGACGATCAACATGGCGATCGCGATCCCGAGGTAGATCATAATCCATTCGATGGGTGGTAAAGGTCGAAACATCGCGACCGCTACGAGCACGATTTGGTAAATCAAATACAGGATCTCGATCGTGGAGCTGATGATCATCAAGATGCCCGCGACCATATAGCCACTCTCGCTCCCGCTGCTAGAACGTCCGGGGGACGCATAGGGAGCAGGCGCGTAAGCAGTTGGTGCGTAGGCTTGTGTCGCGGGGCTCGGAGCACCCAACGGGCCAAGATCCGACCAGATATCAGTGGTCGCTAGCGGCGTACTTGCCGCTGCGATCTGTGGCGCGTTACCAACAGTACTTTTGGCGGGGATGGTAAGCTGTATTTGGCAGTAAGGGCACAAGGTCACTTGCCCTGCCGTCGAGCCGGGAACTTCCATCGTCCCGCCACAAGCCGTGCAGCTAAAGCGAATCGGTAGACCAGCGGACGTGGCAGACTTAGCAGGTGGCTGCGGTTTGGCTGGCACTGCGCTCTTAGTCGGCAGCGAGGCATTTGTAGAGTTCGAACTGGCCTTGGCCTGCTTGGCGCCAGGTGTGAAAGCGCCAGTTGGTTTGGCGGGAGCTGACGGCGCTGCGGCTGAGCTTCGCTTTTGCTTTTCCAGTGCGGAGGCGGGACTTGGATTGTCGTCCGCCAGTCGCAGTTTGATGTCAAAGACGTCGCCGCAAGCGTGACACTTGCCGCGGCGGCCGTTCATCGACTTCTGGCCTTCGAACAACTGGTTGCACTTGGGGCAGCTAAAGACCCACTCAGCCGCCTTGACCACCAAGTTGTCATCTTTCGCCGGGGCTTCGCTGATGGTGAAAATATGCTTGCAACTGCGGCATTGTCCTTTGGTCCCCAGCAGTTTGGGCTCGCAAACCAATTCATGTTTACACTTAGGGCAGGGGATGCGGAGCCGACCGTCGGACGCAACCGACTCCTCAATATTGGCAGCAGGTATCTCGGCCGCGGGCATCTCGGCCGCGGGCATTACGGCCGCGGGTATCTCGAGCAAGGGAATATCGAGCAGTTTACCGCAGCCCGGACATTGGCATGATTTCCCCTCGCTCCCGTCAGGGACTCGCAGTAATCGTCTACAGGCTTCGCAGTTAAACTCGATCGGCATTGTGGAAGAATCAAAC
>JBBQRC010000222.1:0-7743 GCA_038215215.1 Pirellulales bacterium | reverse complement strand
CGAAAGCAACTGCTGAGCCAAGCCTGGAATACGAGCTGAATGCAACGCGTCGATCGATTTCGAACCAAGTTCAGGAGACAACTGCGGACTAAAGAGTTGTTTGACCGCATCAGATATCCGAGTGTTCGACGGAGACAACTTGATGGCTTGATTCCAAGCCGTTAATCGCTCGTCGGCTGATTTATCCGTATTCAGCGCCGTCGTGAACAGTTCGCTTTGAATCGAGGAAACGATGTTATCGAGATTCTTGATCGACCATTTTTCCGCGACACCTAGAATAGCGGCCTTGCTTTCGACACTTGTTTTGTCACTGAGAAAGCGTCCTGGAAACTGTTGTTGCGCGGCCTCAGAAAGTGAAACGCTATGTTCCTTCGGCCAACCCTTTGCAAGCCCGTCCCACAGCGCGACGGTTGCAGGCGACTGAGGGTTGACGCTCAGGAGCGACTCAATTTGCTCCGCTGAGGGTTTGGAGCGAGCTATGTGTTCTGCCAATACTGCAATGCGCGAAAGAAGGTCGCGATCGGATTTTGTTTCGGAGTTGATCAGCGCAACCAGCGTATCTACCGGCTTCGTCGCAGCAGCACTGGTCCAGGCGTCCAGTAAAATTCTGTCGCTACTAATCGAATTGCCTGTGACCAGCGCCGCCAGTGTTTCACCGGAGGCCGCGCCCAAACCATCGGCAACTCGCAACATCGCTGTGAGCCTAACGCGTGAGTCAACGTCCTGCATTAATCCCTGAGCAAAGCCCGCTTTGACTTGATCGCCAGAGCAACTAGCGATGGCGGCATTGCGAACGGGACTCGACGGATGCTTGAAGCCCTTTTCACAAGCGGCTGCTAGTGCGGCTTTTGCCTGCTGGCTATCTCCCTCCGAGAGACCTGACAACGTCCAAATCGCATGCATGGCAGCCGTGTTCAGTCCGATGTCATCCATCACAGGATTGCCGACTAAGGCCAGGAGTCCGTCCAAAGTATCCGCATCGGAAGCGTTACGCTCAATAAGCAGTCGCTGTGCTGTTCGTCGCCAGAAGAAATTGTCGCTCTTGAGCGATTTGACTAGATCGGCATTTGACGCTGTGGCAAGTTGCAATGGGTGCGTGGGTGCTGTGTCTTGATTGAAAAGAATCCGATAGACACGCGCAAAGCGTTTGTCACGAAGATCGTTTTCGTACGCAGCTCCCTTGCCAGTCTTAAAGCCGATGGGTGTGGGATTGTGCTGGATAATGTAGTTGTACCAATCGAGCACCCACACGTTTCCATCTGGGCCGATTTCCGACATGATTGGAGATGCCCAGTCGTCAATCGAAGCAATAGCATTGAAACTATTGTTACTGCGATAGCCAGCTCCATCCTTCTCGAGCACAAAGCCGCCAACCAAGTGCGCAGTAGGTTCGCAAACCATCGAAACCCTGTTCCACCAGTTGCTCGGATAGTTGCGAGCTGTATAGATTGCCGCACCACATCCGGCTGTATAGCTACCGTGCCAGTCTACCTGCCGCACTGGTGTATCGATCGCATTGAATTTCGTCGTCGTCGAAATCATTTCCAGAGTCTTAGGCGACCAGCCTGCCACTTGATCGTAATATCGATTCGGGATTGGCATGTGAACGCTCGGGCAACCGTTGGCAGTCGAGCCAAAGACGTAACCTTCCTCGCTAAAACCAAGGCCCCAAGTGTTATTGTTGGTTGCGCGGATGAATTCAAGTGCGTCGACGCGCACCGTGTGCTCGTTAAATTCTGCTGATACGCGTTCTTCGGGCAAACCTGATTGCTTGTTGAGAACAAAGGCAGGCGCGGTGTCATCGGCTCCGCCCTTTCGAACCTTAAACCTCCAGAAACCTTGCCGGAAACGCATCTGAGACTTGCCGTTAATGATCGGTTGGGAGTCGTTGTAGCCCTGCATAGCCCAAATCCAATTGTCGGGACCATACTGAAAATTACTAACGCCGCCGTGGGTATCACCCATCGCCCAACCAGTAATCAGCTCCTGCCGAAAATCGGCTACATCATCACCATCGATATCCTTGAGATAAATCGTCTTCGCACCGTTCTGCACTATCACTCCACCGCGATAGCAAACCAGCGTCGATGGAATGCTCAGATGTTGAGCAAACACCGTGAACTTGTCGGCTTGCCCATCGTTGTCGGTATCTTCACAAATCTTGATCCGATCGCGACCTTGCGTGGGCGATGACTGCAATTCATTTGGATAGTCGACCGTTTCGCAGATCCATAAGCGTCCGCGTTCGTCCCAATTCATCGCGATCGGCTTACCCATTAACCCAGCAATCTTCGGCTCTTGTTCTGCAGCGTTTGGCCAGTTTTCCTTTGACTCCTTGGCCCACAAAGACAAATTAAAATCTTCAGGAATCGAATAGGCCTTAATCGACTCTTCTGCTGGTAGAGGATTTTGCATGAGAGTCAACGGAGCTTCCTGGGTACCCCAGCGAGCTCCAGGCGTGTAGTTTGGAATCTTGGCTCCAACGTCCGTGAATGCAAACTGCTTTTCATCGATGTTCGGCTTGGTCATTTCGGGAATTGCAAATGGACGATTTGCTTCAGCCACCGCCTGGGACTCAGGCCTGACTGAGGCGGCTACAGCGGACGAGAGCGGCGCGTGACTGGCCCAGCGGATCCCCCGAGCCAACAACTGTTGGAAGTTGACATTGCCCCAGGTCCGGTGATCGTGTCCCCAAGCAGTATAAAACACGCGACCTTTCCCGCTTTCGCGAATCCATGTGTACGGTTCACCATTTGGGTCACTCACCGGCCCCGACGCATCGCTCCGTGTCTCGAGCACGATGCGATTCGGATTGTGACGCGAGTGCATGTAGCTCTCGTCTTCAGAAGAGATCGCCTTCAGCCCTTGCATGATCTCATGATCCGCCCGCACGATCTGCGTTTCAAATCTCGTGAATCCATGGCGTTTGAACTGTCCACCGACCAATTCTATGTACTTGTCTGAATTCAAAAAACAGAATGATGCACAGTGTACCGGGATTAAGCCACCGCCATTGTTGACGTAATCCAGCAAGGCCTTTTCGGCTTCAGGCGTAATCCGCTCAATGTTTGCGAAGATCAACAGGCCCGCGTACTGCTTCAAAGAGTCTGCGTTAATGTCGCTCAACGCATCCGAATACTGTAGCTCGATTGAACTCTCCGCCAACGGCTCTTTCAACGCCCGATAAAACTCAGATGGCTTGTGAAACCCCATATCGCCTAGCATTAAAACTTTAATCGCCGCAGGATAAGTCACCTCTTGGCATACAGCCGCTTGGCTGCCAAAGATCGACAGCAAGCTCAAAATCCCTACCGCTAAAGCGAAATGATTATTGCGATTCGCACCGACGAGATTTCTCATGATTAATTTCTGAGGACGTGTAGTTGGAATAAATTGGTTTTGCGTGAAAGTTCAATTCACCGAATTCGAATTAGTCAATGCGTCAAAGTTTGCCACACCCTCTTCAGTAAGAGAGTTGGCAACTCGTCGCAGCAATTCAACAAGAGTTCCCGCATCACTCGGTTCAAGGCATCCGAGCATCTTGTCGCGAATCGGTTGACCCGCTTTCCATAGCTGTTGGAGCTTACGTTTGCCAGCGGCAGTTAGAGCAACTGTTTTCGCCCGAGCGTCAGACGGATGAGACTGCCTCTTGACCAGTCCACTTTGATCGAGCAACACCAACATGGCTCGGACTGTGCTTGGGTCCGAAGACATTCGGCTCGCCAACTCGCGTTGAGTAAGCGCTTGACCCTGCGAAAGCGTCGCCAAAAGCACAAACTGATCGGCAGTGACGCCGTAGGATGCGAAATGCGCATCAGAGACGCGGTGCAACGCTAGGTAGGCCGCACGAAGCGCCATCGGTAAATCTCTCTCTGTACTCATCAAGCACTCCTATTCACGATATCATGCGTATACGCACTAAACAGGATTGTAGTGCAGCGATCCTTCGATTGCAACTTCGCGGCCGCAGTCGGAATTTTCAGGCAAAGTTCGCGGTTAGCACTCGTCGTTGTTGCTAACTCAGGACGAACCGTCTTAAATGGCTCGGCATCGAGCTCTGCTATCACTGCGTGTGTCTCTACTGTCCGGAAAACCGAAAACCAAACCTGACCCCAGTGAAGCTCGAAAGCTCGAAAGCTCGAAAGCTCGAAAGCTCGTGCGATCCGAACAAAAGTGCCTTCGACTGGCAGAGTCGGTGGCACGCAGCATCGGTGCTGTTTATGATTGCCAAGTGTCAGTTAACGCCCACGAACCGGCTAGAAGTGGTGGTACATCATGAACAGAATCTGTCTGGCACTCGTACTGTTCATGTCGATTTGTCCCATTGCGATCGGGATGGAGACGATATGGTCGGACGGTCTGACACAGATTCAATTAATTCCTTCCAAGCTCTCCGGGCAGGCGCAGGACATTGTTCCCAATACGCTGAATCGCTTTTTCAGTGACGCCTTTGGTTGGAAGATTCCAGTCGCTGACCGTTTGAGCCCAACGTCGATCAATTTGGTCGTTGGCAATGAGACAAACAACGCGGTCTTGAATTCATTGGTTGCACGCGGCCTTGATTTGGGCATCGATGGGTTGGGCGACGAGGGATTCCGAATCCTAAGCCATGAGGTCGACGGCAATCGCGTGTTGGTCATCGCGGCCAATACGCCACAAGGGCTGAAGCACGGATGTCAAGAATTGATTTACTTTCGGATCGCCGGCGTTTCAAATCGCGTCTCCATTGATTGGCCACTGAATATCGCTATGAAGCCGCAGATGGCATATCGCGGCATTTATATGCTGCCGATCTGGTCTGCGTACGACTCGCTCGATTCGTGGAAAAGAGTCCTGCTGTTCAACTCCGAGTTGACGCTGAATCGCGTCTGGTTCTGGCTGGATGGATTTCCTATTGCAGGCCACCCGCCAAGTGCCCATGGGACGGACTATCACTTCGATCGCACCGACTTGGCAAAAGATGAAAACGTGCAGAGACTCATTGACTTGGTTAACAGTGAAGCGATGAAGTTCTATATTGGCGGGGGCTGGTTGAGTTGGCACCACTGGGAAGTCGTCGGCCAGGATTGGGAAAAGGCGCGACAGTATTACTTCGACTATTTGCGCGCGTTCCGAGGAGTCAGCGGGTTTTACTTCGAGCCAACCGGCGAGGGAACCGAGCGGGACGATTGGCTGCCGGGCGATTCACTGCAGAAGATGATCGTCGACTTGCTGGCGAAGGACTCAAAGTTCGAAGTGGCGGTGGCTATAGGTTCGTTTAACAATGCGGACTATCTTGAACTCATGGCCAAGTTGGATCCTGAACGTGCGTTTTGGTGGTGGTGCTGGGGGAATCCGCTTCGCGATAAGGCACTTGAGCGCTATTCCAGCGTGCTCGGCTGGCACACGACCAGTCAAATGTCGAATTTCCACGGCAGCATGGCAGCCCCTTCGCCTCAGGACTCCACACTGGCCGGTATGGCGACTAGCTACGATCCCGGTATGGGTTACGGGAACCCTTGGAATGGCTGGGCGAAGATGGGTGTCTTTGAAGCGCGGAATTTTGATCCGTACACGATGCCATACTTTTCTCATCAGTACGCATTTCGAGAGCGATGCTGGAACTTAGAGCAATCCGATGAAGAATTCGCAGCGAGACTAGCGCGCCGTCTGTTTGATGCCGACATGCCGGCTGAATCGATCGGCAACTACCTGAAGCTTGCCAAATTCTGTCCAGATCCATTAGCCGCTGAGGTGGCGGAGGTTGACAGGATTTCTGCGTTCGTCAGTAAATATGCTCAATACGGGACTCCTCGCAATCAGGACACGTTGCGGCGTATGCGCGAGGCGGTGGAAGGTATTCACAAGTTGAAGGCCGCAGCGGCGACCGACTAAATGGGAAGCGCCGTGCGTCGAATTCACTGCAACAAGAAGAGGATCGGAAATGAAAATGCAAATGATCGTCTTGATGACTTTACTGTCTTCGTTCATGCTGGCGAATGCCCCAGCGGAGCAGCCCAACATCCTGGTGATTGTCTCCGACGATCATGGGTATGCCGATGTCGGTTTTCAGGGATGCAAAGATATTCCGACGCCGCACCTCGATCGGTTGGCTCGCGAAGGGGTGCATTGCACCAACGGCTATGTGTCGCATCCATTCTGCAGTCCCACGCGAGCCGGGCTGATGACCGGGCGATATCAGCATCGATTCGGGCATCAGAACAATCCGTTTTATGATCCGGCCGATCACAAGGAGGGGCTGCCGCTGAGTGAGAAACTGCTACCGGAGTTTCTGAAGCCAGCCGGTTTTGTGACCGGCTGGATCGGCAAGTGGCACTTGGGAGCGGCTCCAGAGTTCCGGCCGGAGAATCGCGGATTTGATGAGACGTTCGGCTTTATCGGCGGCGGCCACAAATACATCAACTGGTCAGTCAACTCGAAAGCCGAATACACCGTCCCGATTGAACGAAATGGCCGACCGGAAGAAGTGACCGATCACCTGTCGACCCGCTTCGGTCATGAGGCAGCGGCGTTTGTGGCTGGGCATAAGGACAAGCCGTGGTTTTTGTACCTCGCCTTCAATGCGCCTCACACGCCCCACGAACCGACCGCTGAACGTCTGGCACGCTTCGCGGCGATCGAGAATCCTGTGCGGCAAAAGTACGCGGCACAGGTCAGCCTAATGGACGACGCCATCGGCGAAGCCTTAGACGCGTTGCGAGCGACGGGCCAGGACAAGAATACGTTGGTGTTTTTCTTTAGTGACAACGGCGGACCGGTCGCGACGAACGGATCACTGAATGATCCACTGCGAGGCCAGAAGGGAGACGTCTTCGAAGGTGGAGTGCGAGTGCCGTTCGTGGTTTCCTGGCCTGCGAAGCTTCCAGTAGGCAAGCAGTACACTCTGCCCGTCAGTTCGCTGGATGTGTTTGCCATGTCGCTGGCGGTAGCTGGCGTTCCGATGCCGACGGACCGCCAATACGACAGCGTCAATTTGATTCCGTTCTTGGCGGGAGAGAACGAGGAATCGCCGCACGATCGACTCTTCTGGCGTCGCGGTGCGAGTCTCGCCGTTCGTCAGGGCGATTCCAAACTCGTGCAGCTCGGTCCGAATCAACAGACGCTCTACGACCTGAAGTCCGACATCGGCGAGACAACCGATCTGCTCAGCCAGCAAACCGAAGCGGCCAGTCGCCTATCTCAGGCTTTGCAGGCCTGGGACTCCGAGATGGTCCCGCCGGCATTTTCCGGCGCGACCGCGAGGCAAAAGCCGAACAAAGCTGCGCCGAAGAAATCTCGTGTCACATCAACGGCCTTCGGCGCGGACGCGACACCCAACGTTGTTTACATCATGGCCGATGAACTAGGTTACTACGAACCAGGCTTCATGGGCGGCAAGAACATCCTGACGCCGAACCTCGACAAGCTGGCGAGCGAGGGAGTCATCTTCAAAAACTTGTTTGCAGGGTCGTCGGTGTGCGCTCCGACGCGCTGCTGCTTGATGACTGGCAAGCACAGCGGGCACACGTCCGTGCGAGCCAATGGTGGCGGGACGCCGCTACGTGCCGAAGAAGAAACAATCGCGTCGGTCCTCAGGGCCAAGGGGTACGCGACCGGCGGATTTGGAAAATGGGGCTGCGGCGGACGCGGCTCGACTGGCGTTCCAGAGAAGCATGGGTTCGATGTGTTTCTCGGCTACTACGATCAGGTTCACGCTCACACGTACTACCCGCCGTATCTCGTCCGCAACAGCGAGGAAGTTCC